>JAGOVS010000178.1 GCA_018060625.1 Bacteriovorax sp.
AAGAATGATTCCCTCTCTTAGGGCCTCGGCCTTCAATTCGATGCGCCCGACTCTTGTGCCCTTACGATAACTATCCTGATAGAGATGTTCGATGCCGCGATTTTCGCTATCCATTTCATAGACAATTGTTCCCGTATCGCTATCCATATCACTGGATAGATTGCAAAGAACTTTTTCTTCGGCCATCAATGAAAAGGAAAACACAAAAATAAAAAAATGAAAAAGCAGCTTTTTTAATTGCACGAATAACCCCCATCAAAACAGTTGATGGAAGCCTATCGGCAAATTTTTCCGGAAAGATGAATCTCACACTTCATTATGCTTAAAAGAGATGTTTCACTTGATTAACGTAATCAACATTCTTCATGCCAAGCAAGACAAAATCGATCCCGTAGTTTAAATATGTTTCAATCACTTCAACCGAAAGAGCTTGAGTCGAATGGGCCGGGATTATGCCTACACCTTGCGCCTGAGATTTAAAATGGAGTGCTTTATTCGTCATATTCTTTCTCGCAAAAAGATAAGAATGTTCCAGCAATTCATAAAAAGGCGCTGCTTCTTTAGCACTTAGACCATTGCCCCCCCAAATGCGAGCAATGAATGGAAATAAATGACCGAAGTAAACCTGCTCAACGGCATCGATAGTCGGAAGTGTTCGCCAGAGCTCAACAAATTGCTTTATAAGCACTAATTCACCAAAGTCTTCACGATCCACTAACTGATCATCTTGAAGAGCTTGATTCCATTTCACTTCAATTAAACTCATACATTTTTCAAATTGCCTTTGGGCCTTTTCTTCGTCATGACCGTTGGTCAAAAACTCATAAGTGGCCAATCTCACCAATTGGTTATTAACAAATGCATTTAAAGGTCGATTCGACATGGTCATAAGTCCATTGAATTGTGCCAGTTCTAACAGACTTTGCTCTCCATAATCCCCATGTTTTTCCAGTGCGCCGATTTCGATAAGATTCAATGGGAATTGAATTGCCCCAAAAGAATTCTTAGACGCAATCGATTGAGAAATCTCCAAGACCCTATTTAAGTCTGTCACTTCCGGATGATTGATTGGTAAAATAAAATGATTCGAACTTATTCCGTACTGCTTAATTCTTCCTTTTTGAACTTCTTCTTCTAAGTATTCAAAGGCCTTCTTTATTCGTCTGTAATATTCCTCTTGGTTCGCGCCCTCTGTCTTAAAATAATACTCTGGATTGTGAAGTAAAAATGTATCAACTGAAGAGCATTTTAACCTTTTAAGGGAATGATCTATTTGATTACGCAAAAAATCGGGATGAATGGAATGTTTTAAATCCTCCCCCAAATCTACTAAATCATCCAGGGCCTGAGACTTGGAGTTAAGTTCTTCAAGCATTTTTATATTCGGCCCTTGGATATAACCGGCCTTAGTCACGATTTTTGGTCGACTTTCAGGATGTTCCGCTAAAACGGCCCCGATTAATTCCTCTGACTCTCCAGAGGTATAATTGGCCGAAGTATCAATGAGTGGGCAACCAAGCTTGAGAGCAAGCGTGAGGGCCTCACGATGAGGAGCTGAGCGAATACTAATGCGATAACTTCCAAAGCCTACTTGGCCCATAACTCTTCCTTTAAATAATCAAAGGATTTACTCTAAAGGAAGCACCTCACTTATGCGAGTCACTCCTTCACCTTTAGAAGTTGGAGCTTCTAGGCTACCTTGATCATAGACCTGCCCAACATAGCATTTTTTGGCCGAATTCTCTACAAAATCATTTTCCCCACGAACAAGAATCCCCTCAACTTCCAGCGTTTTAGAATTGAATACTGGAGAGCCGGAATTGCCTTCAAAGGAGTCGAGTGTGGCCTTAAAAGAACGGTAATTGCGAATATCGTTTACTAACGCATTTCCGGAATAGATCAGCGGAAGTCCCAAGGGATGCCCAATCATAAAAACAGGGGTCCCCTTTGCAATACGTCCCCTTTGGCGAAATTTTAGAGGATTTACTCCTGACACTTTTTTCTTAAGACGAATTAATGAATAGTCATAAAACTTTTCAGGATTAAAACTGTTTTTTACAATTTCACTGCACTCGTAAACAGCGTTATTGTAAACAGAATATCCTCTCTGTACTTCATTTTCAGCACGCATATTAAAAATTATTTTTTTCCGTGCACAATCATCTGCACTCATAAAACAGTGCCCAGCACTCACCAGCAGGTCAGGTGCCACCAGAAACCCTGTACATGCATTCACTGTATGGTGGCGAGCAAAATTCTCGTCTGGACATAAAGCAAGTGTGCGGGGAGAGGTTAAAAATTTTGCCGTTATAAGCGTGGTGCGACTTCTCACTTCCACCGAATCTTCCGAGACGATAAAGGCCACTGCCTTGGAGAGCTCATTGACGATTGGACTACTTTGCGCATCAACAAAGCGTCTCTCATCTCTCCCATAGATCGCATTGATCTTTTGTCGATTGAAGTCTGCTGAAAAAACTGGGGGAGTGGAATAAGAAAACAAGAAGAATAAACTAAGGACCAGAGGGTAAATAAAATCTTTAGGCATTCGTTAGATCCTGGTGAGAAGGAATTCGAATCCTAATCAGGAAGGCATAAAAGATCTAGCAGAAATGAAGATTTTACATTCTCTTAATTCAATTATTTAGCATTGGGCAGAGGTCACAATAATAACCTCTGCCAATCTTGCGATTACTCTAAAGAAAGAGAGTCAAAAGGATTAAGATATTGGGCCTGCATCTGCTCTAGCGCAGAGGGATTTCCAAAAGATTCGAAATACCCATAAAGGGCCCCTTCTGTAATTTTTTGATGCTCATAGAAGGATTTTATAAACGAATCGATGCTGTCTTTAATCCCAGAACTTATTGGGACAAAGCTAAGGCCCAGGCCGGCAAGAGTCAGAAGCACTCTCTTTCTCACGACCTGTGTAGGTCGATCAAAATTATAGGCCACTGCTGGTCTATTTTGAAATCGATTTTCCTTATCAAAAAGATTCACGATGACATTTTCATTTTTAAAAGTCACTCGCTGAAAAGCGAAATTAAAGCGCTCATTGACTTCTGAGTACAATTTTCCTGCATTTCTTAGATTGGCCGTTCCCTGTCTGAAACTTGCATAAAAATTATTCACTCCATACTTATCCCAATTGAGGCGTGCATTTTTTGATTCCCAATATGAAAACCAAGAAATACGCGATTCATAGATTGATGACCAAATAAGATTCACTTCTTCATGAGTAAGTCCTAATTCTTCCTCTTTAAAATTTTCTAAATAATGCATTAACATATTTTGATGAAATTGTCTTCGTTCAGTAATAAGCTTTTCAACCTGAACGATTATATAACTGGCCGTATTGAGCATTGGCAAACTCGACATTCTCTTTCGAGCAAAATCAAGTCCCCAAGTCACCGCTTTATAGGTCACATTCTTTTTATAAAAATAAGTTGAATCATTCACATTGGCAATTATGGTAGGGTCCAATAGCAATATTGCCTCAGTCATTTTACCTTGAAATTGCTCTACGACATCCTTAAAAACAGGGTGAGAGAAAACTCCCTCCACATTTAAATCGGCAAGTTTTCTTAACGATTCAAGGATCCCCTGAAGATTTTGGTTATATTCATCCTGATTGCCAGAGAAGCTGTAATCCATTTCGCTTTCAAGAAGATTTTTTACTTCGCTTTCATAACTTCCATTAGCAAGGTTGGCCTCAGTCATTAAAGATTGCTCTTTCAATAACTGAGATTTAATTTGCTTAATATAGGGGATGACGGAAAATTTCACAGGAAGAGTTCTATCTCTTATTCCAATTAATTTTCCATTCTCCGCTCTTATGACTTGAAAGCGTTTAAAAAAAGCATCTGCAGACTTCGCATTGGCCATCTGTAAATTCATTACAAATGAGCACAACAAAACGAGCACTGCCGGTAGTGTTCTCATCATTTCCTCCTTGAAAACTGTGACAAATTTTATTATAGAGGGCAATGCCACAATTGTGAAAGGATGTAAGAAAATATGATTTTTAGTGTGATCGCCAGAAGAGAATCTTTAGTTTTTAAATTTCAAAATCATCATAGTTTTGTTCATACTGGTCATCTAGTTCTTTAGAAAAAAAGCGACGTGAAAAATACTGACCGGCCCTGATAGTTCTTATCATATCGTATTCTTCGAGTTTTCTTAAAGAAGAATAGACATCCTCAATGGCAAGGCCCAGATTCTTGGCCATCTCAGTATGAGACATCATTTGGGAAATTCCATGAGAGCGGTGCAAGTTTGGAAAACACCAAACTCGACGATAGATATACATAAGAACAAGTATCTCAATTCTACTCAACTTATAATCAACAATGATTTTATCAAAAAAGACATCGGGAATTTCTGAAGACGTAGGATCATGGACGAGACCACCTCCTCCCTTATCATGAGAGCTTCCCGCCTTTTTCTTAGAGCGATGTTCGGCCAGAATAGATTGTAGATCCACCATAATCTTACTTCCCTATCCGCGCATAAAAAATCGCGGATGCATCCTTATTTAAAAATATAGCATACTTCTAAATGGAAAACCACTACCTCGTCAACCAAGCATTCTACTCTAGTATTTTTCCCATGAATAACAAATTCATTTGATTGAAATTTCGTTCTACTTCATAGGTAAAACCAAGGCGTTCATAGAAGGAAATATTTGCCGCCCCTGGTGAAGTCACCAAATGGACTCCCTTTATTTTTAACACACTCAAATCTTTACTATACTCATTGACCAAGATACTTCCCAACCCTCGTCCTCGAGAGTCCGGATGAAAATTTATATGGAGATGAGCGGGATATTCTGCAAATAAATCAGCATAGACACAATACCCAGGGACTTCCAAAGTCCCCTGCTCCTTAGCAGAATCAATACATCCACTTAAATAGCCCAAAACTTTTTGATCTTCTAACATGATGTAAAAAAAATCTGGAAAATAAGTGATATAATCCCCACACCAGCGCTTGAAAAAAGCTTCTTTTCTCTCAGGAGAAGAAAATTCTTTTAACGATGAAGAGAGATAAAAAATAGTTTTTATCTGCAAAAGAATATCTTGCTTTAAGGAATCATTTATTTCATCAGTCAGTTTTATTATTTTAATCATTGGGTAAACTCATCTTAATTTTTTCATAATAAGGAAGATATGAACGAAGTGCAGGTTTTACCTTTTGAAGGTCTTGGGGGGAAATTTTACATTTTTCTCCAACTAGTTGGGTGAGAAAAAAACCATCCTTAGACAAATGAAGTACTCCCATCCATTCTTTTTTCTCATCACTATTTTTTAATTCTTTTAATATTTCGTGATCAAGAGCAACTTCAATGGGCATTGAGAGTAAAGCATAAAAATCGTCCTTCTTTAATTTCTTTAATTTC
>JAGOVS010000038.1 GCA_018060625.1 Bacteriovorax sp.
AAGACTTCTTTGATTTTTTGGTGAGTTCCCGCCTGGGCCACTCCACCAGTTAATAATTGAAGACCAACGAGACTCACGAAAGTTAATTTAGTCACATTCATCATTACCTAATCCCCCCCTGAAAATTCATTGCCCAATTAAGTATCACCCCCATTTCATGAAGTAATCATACATTGACTTACTTTTAAGGATTTCCAAACAGTCCTACTACGTATAAACTCACAGGGCATGAAGCTGCCCAGACATATTACTAAAAAAGAAATAATCCGAAGAGATGGCCTCTTTTATCACCCCACATTTATCAAAAAGGCCGAGCGAGCTGAAATATTAGATTGGCTTAAAACTCTTCACCCCATTTGGGAGATGCGCTACTCTGATCACAACCCTCCCCCCGAAGGAGACACTCAAAGACAACTGCTTCGACCTGTTTATTGGTTAGGCAATTGGCAATTTGCTTGTTTGAACTATTATCATCCGCCCAAGGGTATTGTGAATCGATGTGTATTGGCCGAAGGTTATAATCCCCTTCTCAAAAAGCTCTTGGAAACGATCGAAGGCATTACCCGCGCCCAATTTCCCAAAAAAGATATTCCAAAAAATTGGACGCTTAATACTTGCCTCATCAATTTTTATGGATCTTCTATTGATCCCGTGACTCAAAAAAAGAAGGACACGGCAAGAGTCGGCGATCATAAAGACTTTGAGCCAGGGCCAGTGGCCTCCCTTTCTTTTGGTGAACGGGCCTTTTTTCAATTCGTCTTAGGCAGAAAAGATTTAAAAAATAATATTCTTCACGAGCAGTGGTTAGATGACTCTTCATTGCTCATTTTTGGAGGGGATACCTTAAAAGATCGGGCCTTTCATCGCGTACAAAGAGTGGAAAATAAGCTAAAGTCTTCAATTGATTTAAATGTGGAGCATTTTGAAACAAGAAGAATCAATTTTACTTTTCGATATGTCCCCAAAGAACACATCGTTGCCTATCACTTACTACCTGACGAGCTTAAAAGCGATATTCATCCTTATATGCAAGAACTCGCAAAGCATTCCTTGTTTTTCAAAAATGAATTAGAAAAATAAATGGAGATCCTTGAGCTGGAATTAATTTTATTTTTTTGAGCAAGACTTCACCTGCTCAGCAATTTTCTCTGGAGCAGTTTCATACAAAAAGGCGATGAATTCTCTGCCAGCAATTTGGGGAATACTCCAATTATAAGCATTGTATTTTTTTATGTAGATATTTTTCTCTTTCGTTGCCAACTTTCCCCATTGGTCTATTGACCATTTCTCAAAAAGCGGACACAGAACTTGATAGGCATGAATGCGCTCATGATTGGTGGTCGTTTTCATTTCCTGGAGAACAGACTCTGTTGTGGCCCCAGGAGATTTTATGAGCGCATATGGATTAAGACCGATGAGGGCCACGCCTAACTTAAGAGTCTCTTCTAGGTTAACAATTTGCACTTGGGAGTCTTTTTCCACTAATTGCTGGCACTTTTTACCAAAGGTTTCCTGCTTAAGCCATTGTTGATATTTTTTAATATCTTCATTGAGAATTGAGAAACCTGAGACACTCTCACCAAACGCATCTGGCGACATCGAATTCATTGAAACCCATCCTCGGAAGACAAAATAACAATAAGCAACCCCAGGCACATAGTTAGGATCATTAAAAACGAGATACTGTATTTTTGAATCGATTGGATCTGGAGGGGCAAGAACATCACTGGGTTTGTAATTAGCAATATCAACACTTGTCACTTTCGAAAAAAACTTTTGATGAATCGTTGAACACATTTCTTCATGTTCGAGAGTTTTAGTAAGTGAAACTTTACACAAACTTAAAAAATCAGAAGTGGGATTATCCGCAGAAAAAAGCGGAGAGGATAAAAAGAAAAAAAGTAATAATGCATTTTTCAATTCGTCTATCCCTGATTAAGGTCATAGTCTCCATCATAATAGGCACAAGTATTTTTCACAAGTTTCAATAAATACCCCCCTTGACTTACGCAAAACATACGCCTAGTCTTTAAGTATGGCACTTACTAAAAAACAAAAAGAAGTTTACGATTACCTATTGGCCTACCATGATCATCATGGCCACCCACCCACTCAAAATGAAATCAAAGATCATTTTGGATTAAAATCTCTGGGCTCTGTTCAAAAATACCTTCAGTACTTAAACAAAGAAGGATTACTTGAATCCCATTGGAATCAGCGCAGAGGAGTGGAAGTCAAAATCCCCCAACAGCTCGCCTCTGAAAGTGACTCTGAGGCCATTGCTCTTTTGGGTCTGGTCGCGGCCGGAAACCCCATAGAGGCCATTGAAAATCCCACCAATACGATCGTTGTCCCACGCCACTTTCTAAAGGGTGGCTTTCGTTATTTTGCCTTGACTGTAAAAGGTGACTCAATGATAGATGCTGGCATTTTAGAAGGAGATGTCATTGTTTGTCGCTCCACTAAAGAGGCCAGAAATGGCCAAATCGTTGTTGCAGTTATTGATGGGGAAGCCACCGTTAAAACATTTTCTCAGCAACATAAAAAACGGCTTGAACTTCTTGCTTCAAATAAGTTGTATGCTCCAATTATTATTGATGAGAGTGTGGCCGATTTTAAAATCGTTGGCACACTTGTTGGGTTGCTACGCTCTTACGCATGAAAAAAATTATTCATGTCGACATGGATTGCTTTTATGCTCAAGTCGAAATGCGAGACAATCCGGCCCTTAGAAATGTACCTCTGGCCATCGGCGGTCTTCCAGGAACAAGAAGTGTTCTTTGCACCAGTAATTATATTGCTCGAAAATTTGGCGTAAAATCGGCCATGCCCACAGATTATGCTGTCAAACTCTGCCCTGAATTAGTTGTCATTACCCCTCATTTTAAAAAATATGCTGAGGCCTCAGAAATAATCAACGCTATTTTTCATCAATTCTCCCATAGAGTTGAATCTGTTTCCTTAGATGAGGCCTATCTCGATGTTAGCGATGTTCCATCGGCCACGGCGATGGCCCAGGAAATTAAGCAAGAAATTTTTAAACGCACCTCCCTCACCGCTTCAGTGGGAGTGGCCCCCAATAAATTTCTTGCCAAAATCGCCAGCGATTGGAAAAAACCAGATGGTCTCTTTGTTATTCCCCCTGCCTCTATTGAATCTTTTGTTTCAACTCTACCGGTGCGCCTTATTCCCGGTGTCGGTAAAAAAGGGCATGAAATACTAGAATCCCTTGGCATTAAAACCTGCCAAGACTTGCGAGTAATCCCTCAAGAAATTCTTAGTCAATTTTTGGGAAAATTTAGTTATGAGTTAAAGCGCTATGCCTATGGCATCGACGAGCGAGAGGTCCAAAGTGAATGGGAAAGAAAATCTCTAAGTGTTGAGACAACTTTTATTCAAGATATTACTCAAGCTGAACTCTTGCAAAGTGAGCTTCTTAGTCTTTACCATGAAATGCTTTCAAGACTTGAAAACCATTTTGAAGAAGAAGGAATTAAACAGATTAAAAAAATTTTTGTTAAAGTGAAATACAATGATTTTTCAAAAACCAGTTGTGAAGAAACCTTGCGCTCTAAAACAGAGACTTCTCTGAATTCACAACTTGGCCCAGAGCGCTTTGCGCCCTTACTGTCTCATTGTTTAGTAAAAAGAGACAATCCCGTTCGTCTGATTGGACTAGGAGTCAGGTTTATTACCCAAGAAGAGGACTCTGCAGTGCAATTGAGTCTCCTTCCTTATTGTGCCTAGAATGGCCCGCAAGACATTCATTTTTTATGGGTATTTTACTACACAAAAAGATCTCTCGTTGATATGACTAAGCTTATGAAATTGACGAACCAAGTATGGATAATTAATGTCTTTTGATTTGAACAAACATTTTGACAACTATTCCTCAAGGCCTTTTTTCAATGAACTGACCTACGCCGATTTAGGCCATGATATTGCGGCCTTTTCTAAAAGCATTGGTGAAGAAAAGAACGTCGCTCTTAAAATAAAATCGCCTTATTTGACTTTTGTGGCACTCATGGGTCTTTTCGTTAGTAATAAAATCGCCATCCTTCTCTCTCCGCTTGAAACGGCAAAATCTGAAAGTTTACTGCGAGCTCAAGTTTCCTTTCATACTGTCATAGAAGACTCTTTTTTTCTCACTCCTCTGAAGACCTCTCATCCCCCTTTCATCTATCCATTGCTTAATCAAGATCAAATAGCTCTTGTCGTTTTTAGCTCCGGCAGTACAAGCACTCCAAAAGGAATTGCATTAAGTTTTAATAATCTTTATTTTTCGGCCCTTGGATTCATCGAATTTTTCAAACAAAATGAACTCGAGACTTCACTCATCAATCTCCCCCATCACCATGTGGGTGGACTCATGACTCTTTTTCGCGCTTTTTTCTCAGGTGGAAAACTCACGACAAATCCTGATGACTCTTTTGATTTTATTTCACTTGTCCCTTTGCAATTAAAAAAAATATTAAATGATCCTCTAAAACTCCCTCCATTAAAAAAAACACGGGTCATTCTTATTGGTGGAGCACCTGTAAGCGAGAGTTTAAAACAAGAGGCCCAGACCCAGAACCTCTCTCTTTTTGAAACTTATGGAATGAGTGAGAGCACCTCGCTTGTTACGATAAATGGGCAAGTCCTTCCTTATCGCAAAGTTTCCTTGGACCCTAATGGATACTTTCTCATCGATGGGGAAGTTAAATGCCTAGGTTATTTCCAAAATCAGTCTTTTTATCCAGAAAAAAAAGGATGGCTAAAGACGAATGATATTGGTGAGCAATCTTCAGAGGGAACTTTTCACTTTATCAAACGCGCTGATCTTATTTTTATAAGCGGTGGGGAAAATATTAATCCACTCTCTATCGAAGAACGGCTTGCCGAATTCCCTGGCATCAAACAGCTTGCCTTGATTGGTTTGCCAGACGAAAAATGGGGGCAGCAAGGTCTATTGCTTTATGAAACTTGCGGGGCTTCGACTCCTCATTTTTTAAATGAGTTTAAAACCTATGCCTCGGCATGCCTGCATCCCTACCAAGTACCTAAATCTTTTTTTGAGTATAAAATGAGCTCTGAAGGAATTAAGCCCAAGCGTAGTGAACTTAGGAAAGTGGCCCATTCTCTTTTGTTAAAAAGTCTGTTTTCATTTGATTATGTGGAAAATAAAAACGCACCTCTCATTGTTTTTCTCCATGGGTTTTTAGGTGACAAAGACGATTTAAAAAAGATTAGCGAAGGACTAGACGAGCGCTTCAGTCTTCTCTTTATCGATCTTCCAGGCCATGGGCAAACAAAAATTGAACATTTTTATTCTACTCAAGATATTTTTCAAAAACTTTCTGACTTCATTCTTCTTTTTCACGAGTCGCCTATTCTTTATGGATATTCCATGGGAGGGCGAATCGCTCTTCAATTGGCCCTTCACTTCCTCAAAGTAAACACACTCATCCTCGAGTCCACAGGCCTTGGTCTTGAAAACCGCGAGGAGCAAGTGAAGAGACAAAAAGAAGATTTGCTCTTATTTAAAAATGGCCAGAATACTGAAGACTTTCTTCATCAATGGTACAAGAACTCACTCTTTAGCATTTTTAGAGACCATCCAAGCTATCTAGAGAATATTGAAAGAAAAAAAGATCATCCCCTTAGTGAGTGGCAAGACTCCCAAGTCTTCCTCTCTCAAGGGCGCTTTCCCTTAAAAGAAGAAAATAGACAACAGCTAAATATGAATCCTATTCCCCTTCTTCTTTATCTCTATGGTGAACATGATCAAAAGTATGCCTCCAATGCCTCTGTGTTTAAAAATTCTCATATGATTAAAGGGGCCGGGCATAACCCCAATAAGACCCATGTCGCTGAAATAAGGGAAATCTTGAGCTTATCGCTCAAGTAATTTTTGATTATTCCGATCTGTCTTTCTATGAACTCAGATGGAATCACCAGAATCAGCCTTTTGCGCAACCTCTATAAATCCCAAGGAACAAGTAGTTCCTCAGAAATGGTGCGTGAACTGCAAGAAATTAAAAATGAATTAAAAATTTCTAATGACGAAAAAGTGCGAGAAGAAGAACCCCTATCAAATGTCTACAAATCCCCCTATCTTCCCGATCAAATCTTTTTTAGAAAAGATGCTGTTTATAACTCTTCTGAAGAAACAAAATGGAAGGAAGTTAAAAGCTCTGAACAGGTTCAAAAAGAAGTTCAGGAAAATCTTACAGAGGCCAATCGGCGTAAGCTGAATATTCTTTAAATGAGTAAAATAGACTTGACTCCATTTTACTCATGAGTAAAATGGACATATGTCTAATTTACCAACAAGATACTTAAGTCCATTCATCTCAGAAGACCTTACAAAAAAAATGGTTTTCATAGGTGGTCCTCGCCAGGTTGGCAAAACAACTTTTGCTCAAAGCTTGCTACGTAAATATATCGATGGCCATCCAGCTTATTTAAATTGGGACAGGGCCGAACACCGAAATACAATTAAAGACAAATCCTGGCCAATGAAAGAGCCACTAATCATTTTTGATGAAATTCACAAATTCAAAGATTGGCGCTCATTTGTAAAGGGCATCTACGATACCTTAAAAAATACTCACTCTTTTTTAATTACAGGGTCTGCAAAGCTAGATCTCTTAAGAAAAGGTGGAGACTCACTTCTGGGAAGATATCACTACTACAGGATGCACCCCTTCAGCTTGCCAGAATTGGGATATTCTGAAAGAAATTTGAAAGATCTTTTTAATTATGGAGGCTTCCCTGAACCACTCATGGATCAGTCCGAGCGAACCATTAAGCGATGGCATATTCAAAGAATTGATCGGTTGGTTAAAATTGATTTAAGGGATTTTAGTTTTATAAGAGACATCGAAAAAATTCATCAACTTGCTGAAGAACTACCCAATCGTGTAGGCTCGCCTCTTTCAGTTAAAAATTTATCCTTTGATTTGGAAGTTGATCATAAAACGGCCAAAAATTGGATATTAACATTGGAGAACCTGTACTACTGTTTCAGAATTTCACCCTACGGGGAACCTAAAATTAGGGCCGTTAAAAAAGAGCAGAAACTCTATATGTGGGACTGGAGTCAGGTTGAAGGGCCTGGATTAAGATTTGAAAACATGATGGCCTCTCATTTATTAAAATTTTGCCATTTCCATGAAGATGTTTATGGAGAGAGAATGGAGCTACGTTTTATTCGGGACACGGATAAACGTGAGATTGATTTCGTTGTTTTAAAAAATAAAAAGCCGCTCTTTGCAGTTGAATGCAAATTAAAAGATGACCATTTGAGTCCTCACATTGATTACATAAAAAAGAGAACAAAAATCCCAATGTTTTATCAAGTCCATCTTCAGGGTAAATCAAGAAGCATTTCTGAAGAAATCAAAATTTTAAATTTCTCAGACTTCTGCAACGAAGTTCAACTTGTATAAAGAGAATCGAATCCAGTGGCCATTACTTTTTCTTCTTGCGCATCTTTAAAAGAATAAATCCGACGACAGCGATACCGGCAATTAAAAGAATGGTATCCGTATCCGTCCCCGATGCGCCATTGCCGCCTGTTTTTTGCTTGCCAATATCAGGATTATTGGCCGTATCTCCAATGACTGTTGAGCTATCAACTAAGTCGCCTTCATCTTTTTTCTGAGTCCATTTTCCATCGGCCGCTGCTTTTTGATCAAAAACTTTCAAGGTTGCTACGACTTTTTCAAAAATATCTTGATAAGAATCATAGTGATCCTTAGCAACAGAGAATGTAACGGCAACACCTAAATTATCTTTCACTGTAGCAAGATAGCGCGTATAAAAACCTGGCACTTCAGAGGCAAGATGAAGAGCATCAATCCAGCGCTGACCATTTATCGTTTTTATACTAACCGTCTTGGCCTCTGAAATTTGAGTTTTCCCCCCAGGGAGATTGAAACTTTTTGGTTCTTTTAAATAGGCCTGGTATTGATCAAGAGAGTCTTGTTCACCTCTATATTTTGCGGCAAGAATAATGATCGCTTCTTTCTTTCTATCCTTATCATCACTTTGGCAAACCCATTCAGATCCTTCGAGAGCGCAGTCCCATCCAGACGGAAGTTCAAACTCTGAAAATTGACTTGAAAATGTCTTGGCAAAACTGATTGATGAAAAACTGAGAGTCCCAAGAAAGATGATTCCCAAAAAAAGAGATTTTAAAATAGTCATGTTAGTCACTCGCATCATTGATTATAAAGTTAATAGTGATTTCTTAATTCTACACTAAGGCCCGCAATTCACAAAACAAGAAACTAATACCCCCGGGCCGCAAAACCTGGCTTAATGTCCATTTCTTTATATTTTTTCAGCAGCTTAATAACCGCCCAATCTGATCCAACTTCATAGACGACACCTGAACCCACTAAAACATTGCCGCCAAAATAATCTGTCTGATAAATATCAAACCTAGAACCCTTCTCCACATCAGTAGAGAGACCTTGATCAATTTTAATAAAATTGCCTCTTACCGAAACTTTTAAAACCGATCCCTCAATATGATATTCCTTAAAACTCTCAACCTTGGACGATTCTAAAGTTACCCCCTCTGAATTCCAGGTTACTGCTAGGGCCACGGCATTTGCGCGATCATAGGATCGACCTGAAACGAGGCTTTGCCCTTTTAAGCTCAACAAAAATTTTTCAAAAGAGTAATTAAATCCTAAAAAAGGGGCCACATATTGCCTATTGAGAGAGTTGAAAATATTGCTTGGCCCTCGTGCTAAAAATGGTTTTTGCTCAAGTTGATCTCTATGAAGTGAGAAAATTCCTTCGACCCCACCATTGAAAGAGAGCTTGGTGAAAAAATAAATCCATTCGGCCTTATAACGTATTTCAGAACTCAAATCATTTGGCGGAGAAACATATTTAAGATAGCTGTCAAATTTTAAGGAGCGATTGGTATAGGTCATATACCCACTCACTCCATACTCAGATCCGTCATCTCCAAGAATGATGCTATCAACAGGTATGACTGCAGAAGTTGGATAATTGGTATTAGTGTAAAGAGTCTGAAGGTAATGCACCCCCAAAGCATAACGTGTCCTTCCGACTATGGGAAAAGCGTATTTAAATTCAACGCCCGCTGACTCAGGACCTGAGTTGCTAACTGAATGAGTTTGGTTAACGGCCTCTATGGCCCTCCATTTAAAAAAAAGAGCACTCTCTAAAACATGACTAATACCGTAGGATAATTTAAAATCAGAATCAATCATCTGGAACTTATCACCTTCGATCAACTCCTTTTTTTCTCCATCACTATCAAAAAGACCTGCTGTCAAAAAATAGGAACTCTCTAATTTTATGGCATAGGCACTTTCATTGAGTAATTCAGCTCCTCCTCGATGTGTCGAGGCCCTTGTGAGCGAAGAATTCAAAAAGAGAAAAGAGAAAAAAAAGAAAATCATTAGGAATCTTGGCATAATTGATTCACGAAAAAAAAAAGATTTCGAGTATCGAAATCGTAGAGGTTATTCTTGGCAATCCATTGCTGGGGCCCTTTTTCAAAGAGCACAAAGCTTGCTCCGTTCATTACAAAAGGTGAAGAAAACTCAATTTTGGCCGTTTCAATTGCTGCCTCGAGAAGATCCGGAAAATCAAATCTCCCAATTGCCAAGAGCGGATTTGTGGCATTTTTAGACTTTTTAAAACGCGCTCCAGATTCTTTTAAAAAATCAAAAAGGGATTCCTGACAATGGAGTAGATCTGGTGATATTTTAGGAGTGAGAGCAAGAACTCCTTTTTTCCCCATGGAAAAAGTTATTCCATTAAATTCGACTTGAGATATTTGATCAAGCCCATGGAGATGACTGTCGAATAAATCAGAGATCCCTTCGATAAAATCATTCATTTCTTCACTATTTTGAAAATCAATATTAAATGGTGGAAGTATGGTCAATTGGAGTTTTTCAGCTCTCGAAAACTTAGAATCAAAACGTTTTCTGAAATTTTCAATTTTATTATGGTGGATAGAGTTTGGATCAAAAGTTAATCCGATAAAAAATTCCAAAACTCTCTCCTCATTAAGATTGATCTTAAATATAGATTAAGAATAATCTGAACTGGTGACAAGCTTAAAATTTAGGCCGCTCTTTTTGGTTCGACTTCACTTAATGGATTAGGCAACGTAATCCTGTTTATCCAGACAGAATCGACAACTTCAATCTCATATTTCCCTCCTGAGTTCAGGGCCAGACCGCGAATAGAGTCAAGCCCCAATCCGTTACCAGAAGAAGACTCTGAAGATCTTGGGCCTTCTTCGTGCCAAGTAAAACTGTCGGATATTGTCTTGTTTCGGGTCTCAATAAATAATGTATTGTCTGAATAATCAAACAAGAAAAAAACTTCATTACTTTTTGCCTCGGCCATATTCTTAATGAGATTGTTCATCACTCGATAAAAAACGGGATAATAAACGAAGGCACTCTCCCTCTCCTGCAAGCTTTGTTCATAAGAAATTTTTCCTTTTAGCCTGATATATGTTTTAACATTTTCTTCGGGCAAATAGGTCTGAATCAAACCCTTAAGCGCGCTTTCAGCGACACTAAATGGAACCCACTCACTCGATTCAACAAGATTTTTATGCTTAAAATGAAAATGATCCTTAATCAAACTCTGAAGTGTTCTCAATTCATTTTCTAATAATTTGATCTGTTCATTCTCTAGGTTTTTCTTAGAATTCATTCTTTCATTTAAAAAAAGAATAAGGCCGTGAGTAAGATTAATAACATCGTGGAAAAAAAACTGGTCGCGTTTTTGAGTGAAATGAGTCTTTTTTTCCTTAAACATCCAATGGTCTCCTTTTTTGAAGACCATTGGAAATCTATTATCTCTTTACCATTTATTTCACTGGCAAATAGAGAGCTTTTGACCCAAGTTCTTCTTCAATACGAAGTAGTTGGTTGTATTTCTCCATGCGATCTGATCGACTGGCCGAACCTGTTTTAATATGAGCAGCTCCAGTGGCAACGGCCAGATCCGCAATGAATGAATCTCCAGTTTCTCCAGAGCGATGAGAGATGATGGCCTTATAATGATTCTTAAAGCCCAGCTCCATCGCTTCAAAAGTTTCAGTGAGAGTTCCAATTTGGTTTACTTTCACTAAAATGGCATTGGCCTCACCTGCGGCAATTCCAGCTCCAAAAATCTTTTTATTGGTTACGAATAAATCATCTCCCACTAAAACAACTTTTGACCCAAGGACCGCAGTTAGCTCAGTCCAGCCCTGATGATCTCCTTCATCCAAACCATCTTCGATTGAATATATCGGATACTTCGAACAAAGTTCTGAATAGTATTTAATCATTTCTGCAGTACTAAAGTCTTTTCCTTGCATATTGTATTGGCCATCTTTGTAAAACTCAGAGGCCGCGGCATCTAGGGAAATGGATATATCCACTCCAGGCAAATAACCGGCAATTTTAATCGCCTTCAGAATGGATTCTATGGCCTCTTCATGAGAATTGAGGTCTGGCGCAAATCCTCCCTCATCTCCCACATTGGTTGAATGGTGAGCGTCGTGAAGAACTTTTTTTAAGGCATGAAAAACTTCAACTCCCGCTCTAAGATTTTCTGCAAAAGATTTTTTTAAATGAGGGACGATCATAAATTCTTGGATATCGAGATTATTAGAAGCATGAGCGCCTCCATTGATGATGTTCATCAAAGGAGTTGGCATGATTAATTTTTTTTCTGCATTGGGGGCCTGGAGGTCTTCAAAAAGGTATTGGACTAAACTTTTATGAGTATCTAGCGCTCCTGCGCGACACACGGCCATAGAAACACCAAGAATGGCATTGGCCCCAAGTTTTGATTTATTTTCTGTGCCATCGAGCTCTAACATAAACAGATCGATTTTTTTTTGATCGCAAACGTCAAGACCGATAAGTTTTGGAGCGATTACATCATTGATATTGGCCACCGCCTTTAAGACTGATTTGCCCATATAATAATGTTTGTCACCATCCCTCAGCTCCAATGCTTCTTTAGATCCTGTCGATGCTCCTGAAGGAACCGCGGCCCTACCAAGATGTCCCGCCTCAGTGAAGACATCCACTTCAACTGTGGGGTTTCCTCGTGAATCGAGAATTTGACGAGCTTTAATTTGAGTAATTTTTGTCATCTAACACTTCCTTTAAAAGGTCCGTAGAGGGACTCGCGTTTTTTAGTGGTCCAAATATTTTGAGTTGTGGAAAAATAATAGAAAAAATCTTCGCTGCTTGCTGCCTTTTTTTTGGTGTTTGTCAGCTCAATCACTCTTTGGGCCACATGAGCGTCGGGAGAAATGGTCTCTAGATTCAAAAAAGTTTCAATTGAATCGCGCACTAAGGGGTAATGAGTACAGCCCAAAATGGCGTATGCATAGTGCTTGTCTAACAAATGAGCTAATTCATTTTGAACACTTTTTTGAAAGGCCAATTCATCAACGGATGTTAATTGTTTTTCCTCATAAGCATGATAATGATTTTCGATGAGACGGGCCAAGTTTTTGAGACTGAAATGATCTATCTGCGAATGAGGATCGAGGCGCTCTTTGAGTCTTTTAAATCGTTCAGATTTCCCCGTGGATTCGGTGGTGAGAACCATCATCTTTTTTTGGTCATCCCTTAATCCTTCGGGTATTTTGTAATAAGCGTTGAGATAAGGCTCAACCCCCACAAAAGGCTTATCAACAAATTTCTCCCTTAAAGCATCGATGCTCGCGGCAGTCGCCGTATTGCAGGCCACCACAATGAGACTCACCCCGCGATCAATTAATTCTTGAGCAATGAGCATAGATCGCTCAGTAATAAATTCATCAGTGCGAGGGCCATAGGGAGCATTTGCGTCGTCACTAACATAGTAATACGTCGCTTCGGGCAAGACCTTAAAGAGCTCACCTAAAACGCTGTATCCACCGATTCCTGAATCAAAAAGCCCAATTTTTAAAGTCATAAATTTTTTGTCAGCACCATTTCTCTCTGGCAATATCTTAAACAAAGATCTCATCAAAGTTAAGGGTAAAAATGCAGAGTTTTAAAAACTTTATTCATGGTCTCTTTATCAAAGTCAAAAAGAGCAAGGATTATCTCCCCTCTTTCTATAGGCAAATAAAAATAAGCGACATCTTGTGGATTTCTCTTGCCATCAATCAAAAAACAATGGCCCAAAGTCTATTGACAAAAGAATGTGAAATCCTCCTCCCTGATGAGTCTCACTCCCTAAAATTGGCCGAAGTTCCAGATGGACTCTTCATTCAAATGGGGAAAAACCAAAAAGAAATCGCTCAATCAACACTTCACCAAACCCTACTGCCAACGCAAGACTTTAACCATTTCATTGATGAATTATTGGAGCAACAGATTCAAAGCTTTCAAAAAAAGTTAAACACTTTGGCCACTAAAACACTCACTCCAAATGAATTAGCTCTCGAAGAAAAGGCCCTCGAATGGATAAGGGCCACATTTATTGTCTTGGAAAAGGCCGTGCTTGAAAGCCTCACCAATCCCGATCTTCTTTTTCAGTTGCTCCTTTTCATGGGAATCAATCCCAAAAATCAATTGGATGAAATTCGCCTCATTGTGTTCAATCTGGACATGCATTTCACTTTTTTAGAAAATGGTTTTCTGCGCATTCATATTTACGATGATAAAAATAAAGAACAAGGCCACAGTCAAAAAGCGGCGCTCAGTGGAGATTATGTCTTTCGTAGGCGAGAAATTTTCGATGAACTCACAAAAATGCTCTCCACACTCTCCAAAGGAATTAAATTTGTATGACACTCAATCAAGACAAAGCAGACTATATTCTTAAGCGCCTTGAAGAGCTCTATCCCGATACGCCCATCCCGCTAGATCACACTGATCCTTACACTCTTCTTATTGCCGTATTATTGTCGGCCCAATGTACCGACGTGCGAGTCAATCAAATCACACCCGCCCTTTTTAAAAAGGCTCCCACTCCGGAAAAAATGATCCTTCTAAAAGTTGAAGAAATAGAGGCCATCATTAGGCCCTGTGGTCTTGCGCCCAGAAAATCCCGGGCCATTTATGAACTCTCACACATCATCATCGATAAACACCAAGGTGTCGTCCCAAAAAGTTTT
The DNA here is from genome assembly GCA_018060625.1 of Bacteriovorax sp. Taxonomy (GTDB): domain Bacteria; phylum Bdellovibrionota; class Bacteriovoracia; order Bacteriovoracales; family Bacteriovoracaceae; genus Bacteriovorax. The sequence continues at coordinate 14,105 of JAGOVS010000038.1, forward strand.
GAAGAACTTGAGGCCCTTCCTGGAGTAGGCCATAAAACCGCCTCTGTCGTTATGGCCCAGGCCTTTGGAGTCCCGGCCTTTCCTGTCGATACCCATATTCATCGACTGGCCCAGAGATGGGGCCTCTCCAGTGGGAAAAATGTCGAAAAAACGGAAGAAGATTTAAAACAAGTTTTCCCTAAGGACAAATGGAACAAACTTCATTTGCAAATTATTTTTTACGGCCGAGAGTATTGCTCAGCACGAGGCTGTGATGGATCAAGCTGTGAAATTTGTTTTGCCATGACATTTGCCTCTTCACCTGACGTAAAGACTAAGGTAATCAAAAATTAAAAATGCAAAATGCCTTTAGAATGGATATAATTCTCTTTAGAGGATTTTTGATTGACTTGAAACATTTAGTTGGCTTCACTATAGTGAATATATGAAAGTTGTAAAAAAAATATTCGTGATATCAATTCTTTTTTGCTTTAACCTTAGAGCTTCTGAAATATGGCAATTAGGTGGCAAGGAGATAATTTTTTCGGAATTTACCTTAAATGGAAAAACAGTACTGATAGAGGCTAAATGTATAAACAACTTAAAGTGTAATTCTCGAAGCGTATTATTAATTAAAAGAAATACTCCAGAAAACATTCAAAGTAAGAATGGGACTTCTCCTCATTCAATTTATTGTAAAAGTGTTTTAAACGCACAGGTTATTATTTTGAAAAACAAAAATGGTGATCAAAATTCTTTTTGCTTATTCTCTGATGGTACTTTAGCCGAGTCTTTTTCAATTTATAGGTTTTTCAGATGAGAATTTTATTTATCCTATCTTGGTTTTTTTATTCAGTGATTGCCAAATCGGGGTGTGGAAGTCTTTTAGATGGTGAGGTCGTTAGACTAGATGTGAAAGGAAAATCCCTGGAAAATTTTAAAGTTCAAGATCAAGATGGACTTGGAACTTGCTATTCAAATGCGTCTTCTCTTCTTCTTCATTCGGCCACGGGAACGACGCCCTCGTACTTGATGCTGGCTAAAAATTTTGGAGATCGAAAGAGTGGCGAATTAAAAGATTTCTATTATGATGAAAACAGACATGAGTATAAGTTGAAATTAGAAGGGGGAGAGATTTGTGCTTCAATCAAAGAGTCTAAGAAAAAACAGGTACAAGGAAGCAACCTTTGCAATCAATCTTCAACCTACTTCGAACTCAATTCTACTAAAAATGGTGATCCGATCGAATCACAAAAAATTATGCTCAATACGTTTTTGACTTGGGAAAATACCTCATTGAACAATAATGTAACAATCGATAGTGTCAAATATGAAAATCTTAAAAATGAAGCAAAAGTAAAATGCTCCGTGATTAATCCTGATTTTCTAGCACGGCAACTTTATTCAGTTTTTACCGATATTTTTGAAGAAAATTTTAAAGACTGTTGGGGCGACAAGTTATTTTCAGAAATGACAAAAGAAGAACTGGCCGCATACAAAAAATGTGAAACCCTTTCCTTTTTCTATAAGCAATATTTTGGAGATCGACCAGAAGTCGCCCCCTCTTTATATGGCCATGTTCTCCTTCCTCCGAAAGACAAGCTACATTTTGAAAACTTTATCAATCATATTATTGATAATATAAAAAAATATAAAAAGTCTTCAATGTCTGGGATTGACTTTTTTAGAAATGCAGGAGTCTATGACCTTATTTTTAAACAACCCAATTTATCGAAAGAAATGAACGAAGCACTTCAAAAGGTGCTATCAACATGGAATGAAGCTTTTCAACATCTTAATTCAATGAAGCTTTTAGCGAAGCAATTGGAAGATCAGTCAGAAGGAAAAGCTTCAAAAGAGTGTGTTAATTTTGAAATATTAAGAAGTCTAGATAAGGGGAAAAGTGAGATTGTAACTTGTGGGTATCGGGATATTTTCAATGATCTAAATATTTTGGGCATCCACCAGAATGAAATGTTTGATAATCTTATAAATGGAATATTATCTTTTCAACCATCGACCGTATTTAAAGAGATTGGACTAGATTGTGATCCAAAAGATAGATTTAAAATTCCCAATGAGCTTAACTGTGAAGAACCAACATTTATTGAAGAACTTCCAGATGGAACTTTTTCTCCGGCAGTTGTTACGCAAGAAGATTTAAACAAAATTAAAAGTGAGCATTCAAATAAAATCATTAATTCTCTTAAAGAAAATCTTGCTGTTGGTTATTCCTTCTGTACCGATATCTTAGATAAACCAGGGGCTAATTATTTGTTATCAAATAACAAAAAAGAAATGTGCAGATTATTCCATGGGCATCACGCGGTTTCAGTATCCGGTGTTTCTTGTCAAAATAATCAACTGTCGTTTTTAATTCAAAATTCTTGGGGAACAAAATGGACACCTGAAAATAAAGATTTAAAACCTGAACCAAATGGAAAATTTTGGATGAGTGAATATGATTTTTTCAACAATGCTGAAGCATTGACTTATATGAAAAATAGCACTGTTTCTAATTAATTCCCACGCTATCACTCCTACCGGAGTTCTTGCCTAGATTAGTCATGTAAATTTGAGGTTTGCATGGATGAGTTTTCAAATCAAAACCAACATAGCACAAGAAAATAATTCCTAATAAAAAATTCTAAGAACTCGGCAATAATTGTATTGAGGGATACAAGGACGTCATTCTTTTGGGACTAGAGTAGAAATGCTCCAACTCAAAATTTAATTTGTCCGATCGATATTACAAGGCTAGAGAATCGTTCTAATGGTTGAAAAATCATTAAGGGTGTATAGCAAAGTTTAAGTACTAATATCGATCAATCTCTTTTAACTTTTTTTGGAGGGATTATTATGGAAGTTTTTTACGATGCTGTTGCCGGGGTCGATGTTCATCAAGAACAATTGACGATTACTACTCTAGTGGGAAGTGATTCACGAAATCTCAAAAAAAACAACTTGGGAGTGCAAAATTTTTACTTCTGATTTAATTGAAGCGGGTAAAAAAATTAAATCATTAGGCCCTGTGGTCTTGCGCCCAGAAAATCCCGGGCCATTCATCAGCTCTCGCACATCATTATCGATAATCACCAAGGTGTCGTCCCAAAAAGTTTTGAAGAACTTGAGGCCCTTCCTGGAGTAGGCCATAAAACGGCCTCTGTCGTTATGGCCCAGGCCTTTGGAGTCCCGGCCTTTCCTGTCGATACCCATATTCACCGTCTGGCCCAGAGATGGGGCCTCTCCAGTGGAAAAAATGTCGAAAAAACGGAAGAAGATTTAAAACAAGTTTTCCCTAAGGACAAATGGAACAAACTACATTTGCAAATTATTTTTTACGGCCGAGAGTATTGCTCAGCACGAGGCTGTGATGGATCAAGCTGTGAAATTTGTTTTGCCATGACATTTGCCTCTTCTTCTGACCTAAAGACTAAGGTAATCAAAAATTAAAAATGCACAATGACTTTAGAATGGATATAATTCTCTTTAGAGGATTTTAAAATGAAGAAGCTTTTATTAATTTTCGTCTCTCTGATCGGTACAATGGGGACCATGGCCCACGCTTCCGAAAAAAATGAAATCACGGACTCTTTTACTGATAAAATAAAAAGTTTTAAAGAGGAAGACAAAGAGATTGCTGTCCAATTCTTTCGCCATGCGGCCATTTACAAGATGTCTAAGACCAACCCTCGTTTTGAAGAACTCAAATCTAAATTAGAAAAATTGAAAAAAGAAGAAAAGAAGGTTAAGATTATTGCCATTTTACCGATGATGGAAATAAAGGATCTGACCGATTAAAAACTCAGACTTATCGCCCTAAGGAGGGCATTGTGAAAATCGACGTAGTTCAAGAAGCAAAAAGCCAAACGTACACTATCACCATTAAAATTGATCAGTTTAAAACCCTCCGAGACTATGAAGTTCTCCATAATCTCGTCAATGCCATTTCCCTAGACTTTGACCTTGATCCTGAAATTTCCGTTGAAGACCTCAAAAAGATTGTTGCAGAAGCTAAGAATGAAGAAGCTGATGCTATCACCTGTGAAATTGGACCTGATGGAATCGACATCGAATTTTAATCAATAGGCAAACAAAATAGTTTACTAAGCTTAATGACTTGTGTTAGTTTCACCTAATATTTTCAATACCTTTTGTTGAATTCTATTTATATGGAGTTATCATGAAGTCTGTAAAAAGCGTTTTTATGAGTCTTTTACTTTTGTCAATATCGGCGACAACTTTTGCTGCCTTTGCAGAAGATGCTTTGGGAACTCGCGAAAATCCAATTAAAATTTTCTTTACCCCTTCCGTTGATGCAAACACTATTGCAACCAACTCGGTCCACTTTCTGAAATTTATGGAAAAAGAAACGGGATTATATTTTAAATCAGGCATTCCATCCAATTTTATCGCAGTTGTCGAAGCCTTTGGTTCTAACCGTGCTGACGTGGCCGTTATGAATTCTTTTGGATACCTTTTGGCCAATTCTAAATTTGGTGCTGAAGCAAAACTTAAAACGTTTCGTCATGGAAAAGACTATTACTCGGGAGCTATCTACGTTTCAGAAAAATCGGGTATCAAAGACATTAAGGGACTTGCTGGAAAGAAATTTGCTTTCACTGATGCTTCTTCTACCTCAGGATACTTATACCCTCTAAAAATTTTCAAAGAGGCTAAGGTTAAACTTGGAAATACCATGTTCGCGGGAAAACATGACAACGTCATCACCATGATTTACCAAGGTCAAGTTGATGCCGGTGCCGCTTTTTATTCTGATGCTTTTGATGGAAAAATCAAAGATGCTAGAGAAAGAGTCATGACTCAATTTCCAGATGTTGAATCAAAAGTAAAAGTATTAAAAATTACTGACAAAATCCCAAATGACCCCTTTGTCTTCAGAAAGGGAATCGCTCCAGCAATTACTCAAAAAATTGTAGAGGCCTTAAAAAAATACATTTCGACTGAAGAAGGAAAAACAACCTTTAAAAATATTTACGCTATCGATGGCATCGTTCCAGCAAGCAATAAAGATTACGACTCTCTTCGAGCAGTCATTAAAGCTCTTGATCTTGATCTTGGCACATTAGTAAAATAACTGAAAAGTCCCATAATCATTTTAAGGAATGGATTAGTATGTTAGAAATCAAGAATCTTGAAAAAGTTTATCCTAATGGGCATAAAGCTCTTAGCAATATTTCACTCTCCGTTCCTCAAGGGGAATTCCTTGTGATCATCGGTTTATCTGGCTCGGGAAAATCAACCATGCTTAGATGTATAAACCGCCTGCACAACCCGACGGGAGGAGAAATTCTTTTTAATGGAAGTGACATTACGGGATTAAAGGGATCTGCTCTCAGAAAAATCCGTTCGGAAATAGGGATGATTTTTCAACATTTTAATCTTATTCCCAGAAAAACGGTTATGGATAATGTGCTTTCTGGCAATCTTTCGAGAACAGGAATTTTGGCCTCCATCCTAGGAATACATACTCCAGAAACGCGCGCTCTTGCTCAAAAGTATATTGAGATCGTTGGTCTCAAGGGTAAAGAGAAAAATCGCGCTGACAATCTTTCAGGAGGGCAGCAGCAGCGTGTAGCGATTGCTCGGGCCCTCATGCAAAATCCAAAAATCTTACTCGCAGATGAACCCGTTGCTTCGCTTGACCCTGCTACGTCTCATTCAGTCATGCAGTACCTTAAAAAAGTTAATGAAGAACTTGGCGTCACCGTTATTTGCAACTTGCACTTTTTGTCTTTAGTCAGACAGTACGCTCATCGAGTGGTTGCTCTAAAGGCCGGTCAATTAATTTATGATGGAAGGCCGCTAGAAATCAATGAAGAATGGTTTAAGACGATTTATGGTGAAGACGCAGTAGAAGTAACAATTAACTAAATTAAGCTCACGAGATAAAACCCATGAAACAACAAGTTTATAAAACTCCTAATAAATACGTTCAAGGCCTTAAGGCCTATGTTCTGGACACTCTTGCTTGGGCCTACCTAGCGCTTGTTTCCTATAAGGTTATCTACGAAAAAATCATTATTGGTGAACGCTACCCAGAATTCACTTGGAGTCAGCCTCTTCTTGCTCTTTATCTGGGGCTGGGGATTTCTGCCGTTTTGTTCTTTACGAAACTCTCCCTTGGTCGCGGAATGTTTGGTCTCATCAAATACGATGAAAATGAAAGTCCTATGTCACAGCCGTTTTCTTGGATCGGTTATCTGTTGATTCTCTTCACTTTCATTACTGGTTTTTATGCCTCCCAAATTTCACTGAAAGAATTTCTTTCTGAAAGTGGATTAGAAGGAGCAAGAAGGATCTTTAAGGCCCTCTTTAACCCTAATTGGGCCATTTTTGAAGAAGGTCTCTTTGCCGCCATTGAAACTATTTACATGGCCTTTATTGCAACCGCTGTGGCCATTCCAGTCGCATTCATCCTTGGTTTTTTCGCCGCAAGAAACCTGATGAACACAAACCCTATTGCCTTTTCTTGTTACACACTTCTCAGAGCGTTTCTCAATATTTCTCGTTCAATTGAGCCACTCGTTTGGGCCATTATCTTCTCTGTCTGGGTAGGAATTGGACCTTTCTCGGGAATGTTGGCCCTTTGTATCCACTCTATCGCTTCGCTTACCAAGCAGTATTCTGAACAAATTGAATCGATTGACGACGGACCTATTGAGGCCATTACGGCCACAGGGGCCCATCAAATTCAAATTGTATGGTTTGGGGTCGTTCCTCAAATTATTCTTCCCTATTTGTCTTACACCATCTATCGCTGGGACATCAATGTCCGTATGGCCACTGTTATCGGTCTTGTTGGCGGAGGTGGTATTGGTAACCTCCTCATGCAATATCAAGGTCAAGCTCGCTGGAATGAAGTGGGAATGCTCGTGATTCTCATTGCGGCCATAGTATGGACGATGGACTGGGCCTCTTCGAAATTAAGGGAAGCTCTGAAGTAGTCGTTTGTTT
>JAGOVS010000039.1 GCA_018060625.1 Bacteriovorax sp.
TATTCAAAGTGGGGCGCTGGGGGGATGATTATGCTCCCATCTACCAGAGAAAATTTTAAGTCTAGTTTTGGGTATGGATTTAATTTAGATTGGACAACAAAGTTTCTTACAAATGAATTTCAACTTTCATATATGCAAAAATTTTATAAAATTAATAATATGAATAATCAATCAAGAGAGTTAATGCTGAATTTTCATTTTCAATTTGGGCGAAAAGAATAAAAGTAGAGACGGAGAGGTTTAAGTGCGACCACCTCTCCGATTAACGTATTAATGTCTTTCAATCCAACAAGAATATTCAGTGGAACTCTCTTTTGTGCATGTATAATTTAAGATGGCATTTCTAAACTGAGAACGATCAACGGCATCAGCACGAATGGTTAAAAAAGATCTAACGATTTGATTTACTTTTTTAGCATCCTGCTGGTTCATATAACCATCTGGGACAGCACAAAGTTGAACTTTTTGCGAGGGAGTATTGGTATAAAGACAGGCCGATTCAAGACTTACTTGAGTAATGATATTGGGATTAGTTTTATAAGTAGCATGACGAGTGGCCAATTGAAATAAATAGCGAGCTTGCTCTCCTGTGATATCTGGTGACGTGAATTCATCGGCCAGGGAAGATCCCGAAAAAAGCATGGCCAAGACAAGAGAGATTAATATTTTCATGACGACTCCAAATGAATAGTCTCCAAGCTATGTTGGTGACATTGTTGAGTGATAAAAAGTTAGGGCTAATTTATCCTTTTCAAAAAAAATCTCAAGGGACCGATGATTCTTTACATGGTCAAGAGTGCAAGAAGAATTAATCTTTAAAAACAACTGACTAGATCACTTTATTGAAAAATCGAAGTTAAAAGAATGTATAAAATACGATAAATGGCCTTCCGGATAAATCACTTAAGGATGAAAAAGAAAGTCTAGTTATTGCTCATTAGGTAATAATAAATCTTCTAAGAAAAAGGCGGCCAACTCCGATCGTCCACCAAGAGACGCTTTGGCGTAAATTGAAATAGATTGGGCGCGGGCCGTTTTTTCTGTTGTCTGCCTTGCTTCGGCAATCTCTTTGAGGCTCAGTCCTTTGAGTAATAAGAAGGCAACTTCTTTTTCAGAGTTTGTTAATTTCCAAGTCGTCAGTTGAGTCTCTATGGCCTGACTGAGGCCCTCTAGGTATTTCTTAGACTGCGCTCTCCATTTTTCGGCCTCTAGCCGATACTCAGATGCATTTTTTCTTTCGCTTTCAAGTGAATGCTTGAGAGTCAGTGTATCTCGCATAAGAAGAAAAATGGCAATGATAGCAAAAATGGCGACACTGGCCTCACTTAATAGGTGCCACCACCTGATTCCAACGACATAATCATTGGAGAGGTCGACGAGCACCATAATGATAATTCCTAATAAAATGGCCGAAATAAAAGTCCGCTCTTTTCTAGTCATCGTCAGCACTCGATTGGGTTTCTTCTTCAATTTCTCCAAGTTGGAGGTTCTTGTTGAGTATATTAAGACTTCTTGTTGATTGATCGTAATTTTTTATTAAAGTGAAGGCAAATAATCCAATAATGGCGATAAAAAGGATTGCCATAAAAGGATGATTGTTTGTAATCCCTTCCTCATTTTCACGGTCCACTTTTTTTCCATGAATCATGCTCAAAGAGATTAGTTCTTTGTGCTTAATTGTATGCAAAATAATTCCAGCGATGTGGGCGATAACGAGTACTATAAAAGCGTTTGCAAACAACTCATGCAGCTCTTCAAATAATTCTTTGTTTATCTCTTGAACCATAAGGATTCCCGTGGCCCCAAGGCCCAAGGCCAAAAAGATCATAAGAATGGCCAACCAACTTGAAGCGGGGTTATGGCCTAGGTGCAGTTTTGTTTTTGAAGTGAGAGCGCTTTTAAGATAATGAAAAAGCTCACTAGGATTAAGGATAAAAGAGCTAAGGCGGGCATACTTGCTCCCAACAAATCCCCAAAGGATTCGTAGTATTACTGCCAGCACCATAGTCATGCCAAGCATCATATGAAGAGGGTAAACGGCAGAATCATCATCATAAGTTTTAGCTATGAAAAAGGCAGCAAGAAAAAGCCCAGCAAAGAGCCAGTGAAAAATTCTGGTCGGTAAGTCATAAACACGTGTCATTTTCATATATCCCTCCAATAGTCTAAAATATCACACTTTAGTGCACTTTTGGCCATTGAGCCTATGCCCTATACGATCTTTTTTAATCCTTGTAGGTCATTTGGCCCTACTTTTTTTAGAAAAAATGTACCAGGATAAAAAACAAGGATATTTTATCCCAAAATTTTTTAAAGGAGTACGGAAAATGAAAACAGCATTAATGTTAAGTTTAGTTTTTTTAATGACAGGTGTCGCTCATGCTAAAAAAAGTTGTACAGATCAACCAAAAGACAAATGGATGAAGGAAGAGGACTTTAAGAAAAAGGTTGAAGCAGAAGGTTATGTCATTAGTAAGTTTAAGCAACCTGGATCTTGTTATGAAATCTATGGAAAAAACAAAGAAGGGAAATCGGTAGAAATTTATTTCAACCCGGTAGATGGAAGTATTGTGAAGTCTAAATAGATAAAAATGTTCTGTCTAACGGCCGTCAGTTTTGATGATCATTCTACTTAGGTAGAATGATCATTATTCAGGAGGTGAATATGAAGTTTTTAATCGCTCTTTCGACTTTTGTTTCCTTAAGTGCTTTTGCTCGGGCCGATTTACCAACAGCAAGTTACGTAGATGTTAAGCAATATGTTGGTAAGTGGTACGCAATCACATCGCTACCACAATTTTTTACTCGCAAGTGCGTTGCGCAAACTGCTGACTATGCCCTAAAAACGGCCAACTCCATTTCTGTACTTAACACATGTATTAAAGAAAATGGTTCAACCAAAACGATTTCTGGACAGGCCGTAATCATCAATCCTCAGACAAATGCGGAATTGGAAGTCACATTTGATAATTTTTGGACTAAACTTTTTAGAGTCAAAGGTGATTATACGATTATTAAATTGGATGAGTCTTATTCAACCGTTTTAGTGGGATCACGCGATCGAAAATCACTTTGGATTTTGTCGAGAACTCCTTATCTTAATGAAGAAGTAAAAAAAGAGTATATTGCTTTTGCTCGATCTGTGGGATTTGATACAACTAAGCTAGAAGATTCAAAATTTTAGAGATGACTTAGTTTGGGGAAATTGATTTTCCCCAAACTATTTTAAAAACTTAATCTCTTCCAATAATCCTCTGGATCTTCTGTGCGATCGAGATTGATTTTTTCAAGGAGAAGGGATTGCTCTTTATTACTTAGACTCGATTTGGCCAACATTTCAATGGCTTCCTCATTTCGACCAGTTCTCTCCAAAGCTCTTGCCAAATAAAAATAGCCAATACTTGAGCTTGGAAATTGTTCTATAAATTTCTCTGCACTTAGGATGACTCCAGTAAAATCATTTTGGGCCATTAGCCGAAGAAAAGGAATGTGAACAACATCTTCATTTAGGTATTCGACTTCTAAATATGTGTCCTGTTCAATCGCTTTTTGTAAGTTTGCCATACGGTAATTGGCCTCATCTTCTTGATAGAGAAGATCAGCTCTTCTGGCCTCCAGCGATCTAAAAAGGAGATCTTCTTCATTTAATAAGGCAAGTTGGTCTTCTAAGGAAACTCTCTCTAATGTGAGCAGATTTATTCTCTCTGCTTGATATGTTATTTCTTGTTCGGCATTTGACATGAGGGAAGATTCTGCTCTCATAACACTGTCACTTGAGAGATCAAAAGTGGCCATTTCTTCTAAAAGAGAATTGATTTCCCCCTCATCAATAGCTTTTTTAAATTTTGCTTCTTTTATTAGAAGAGCAATGAGTTTTGCTTTATAAGCAGAATAGGTATCAGGATCTTGAGAGAGAATTTCATCTGCGACTTCTATTGTTTTTTCAAGATCTTTGAGAGCATAAGATTTAATTTTTCCTATATGCTCGTTGAGAAGATTGGCCAGTTCTTGAAGGCTTAGGTGAGAAAGGGGAACGGAAGGATTCGATTCATCTGCAATGGGAAGAGGTCGTGATGAGTTTTTGGGATTTACTGGGAGATTCGTCACAGTTGCGGGAGCAAGGAGCCTACTCCAAGGTTTAGGTTTTCTTTTCTCTTGTTTTAAGGTGAGGATTTTTAGTTTAAGTGCGTGATTTTCATTTTTCTTTTTAAGGTAAAACTTTGTTGTAAAAAATGTGATTAAAATGAGAGCAAAGATGAGAAAATAATAGTAATTCTTATTTTCTATTCTGTATTGATCCATTGGCCGTCCTTGTTTTTATCAATTTCACCTTAACTTACACTTTAGTGAAAAGAAAAACATGACGCTTTAGGCACTTAGAAATATTTAACATTTTATCTAGAAAAGAGAGACATTTACGATTAGGTTAGGGTTATGTCAGATTTGATAAGTGTCATTATTCCAACCTTTAACCGAGCGGCCTTGCTTGGACGAGCGATTCATTCAGTCATGAATCAATCCTATAAGAATTTTGAATTAATCATTATTGATGATGGATCAACTGATCATACAGAGGAGCTGCTTTGTGAGATAGGGACAAAGTATAATTTTAATTATAGTAAAAAAAGCAATAAAGGAGTGGCCCATTCACGCAACTATGGTGTTAGTCTCGCAACTGGTCAGTGGTATGCTTTTTTAGATTCAGATGATGAATGGCATCCGGATAAACTGCAAAAGCAAATTCAATTTTTGAAGGCCAATCCACACTTAAAGATGGTCTATACAGATGAGATTTGGATTCGTCATGAAAAGCAAGTGAATCAAAAAAAGAGTCATCAAAAGCATGGGGGAAACATTTTTGAGCATTGCTTGAAGCAATGTTTTATCGCTCCTTCTTCAGTCCTCATTCATCGTGAGCTTTTTTTAGAAGTGGGGGGTTTTGATGAGTCCCTTGTGGTTTGCGAGGATTATGATTTATGGTTGAGAATTTCTTCAGCTTTTGAAATTGGACTTCTCTCGAGCCCCCTTATTGTAAAATATGGAGGACACGAAGATCAGCTTTCCACAAAATATTTTGCGATGGATAAGTGGCGGATTTTATCTCTACAAAATTTATTAATGTCAAAAAGTCTCACTTCTATTCAGAGAGATCTTGTTAAACAAATGATAGTACAGAAAGGATCTCTGCTTAGAAAAGGTTATCTAAAGTATGGGCATCAAGATGAAGCGGAAGCACTGAAAATCGTGCTTGAAAAATTATTGGTGTAATAAATTTTTATACAACCCCTTAACGATGAGCTTCGCAGTAGATGGATTGGTGGCCAATGGCACGTTGTGAACATCGCAAATGCGAAGTAAAGAGGATATATCGGGATCGTGAGGATGCATTCCTAATGGATCACGCATGAATATGACAGCATGGCATTTTCCGGTGGCCACTAAGGCCGCAATTTGAGCATCTCCTCCCAAAGGTCCAGAGAGTACTTTTTTAACCTTAAGACCAGTCTGTTGAATATGTTTGCCAGTTGTACCTGTGGCCACGAGATCAAATGATTTAAAAAATTCTAGATTATCTTTAACAAAAGCAATTAATTCCGCTTTTTTTCCATCGTGGGCGATGAGGGCAAGGGTTTTTTTAGGTATTCGTTTCATTTTATCATCCTTACAGAGAGTTTTGATTCTGGTCTATTTTAGGTCTTATCTTGGGTCATATCTTAAGACTTATCTTTGAAGCAAACAATAATTTTTTCCCATTATTTGTGTTTTCAGTGCTTCTAAAATTGAATATCATACGTCGTTTGAAAGTGATGGAGAAATGAATGCAATCAAAAATTTCAGCGATACGATCTAGTGCTTTAAGTTTTGTAAACGATCCTTTCCTGGTAGGGGCTGAAGCCTCTTACCACTATGAGAATGATGCCCTTATTCTAATGGAGAATGGAAAGATAAAGTCTTTTGGGTCATATGAGAAATTGAAATCGTCAATTCCTGCTGGTGTAGAGTTAAAAACGTATAAAGACTCTCTTGTTCTTCCTGGTTTTATTGATACTCATATTCATTATCCTCAAACCCAAATCATAGGAGCCTATGGTAAACAGCTTATTGATTGGTTGAATAATTATACATTCGTTGCTGAACAACAATTTAATAATTTTGATTATGCCTATGAAGTTGCCCAGTTTTTTCTTGATGAGTGCCTTAAAGCGGGAACAACCACAGTTATGACTTATTGTACGGTTCATCCTGAATCGGTAGATGCTTTTTTTGAAGCGGCCTTAAAGAAAAAAATGCGAGTGATTGCAGGAAAAGTTCTGATGGATCGCAATGCCCCTCCTGAGCTTCTCGATACTGCAAAAAAGGGATACGATCAATCAAAAGCTCTGATAAAAAAATGGCATGGAGTTGATCGCTTGCTTTATGCAATCACACCTCGTTTTGCGCCAACGAGTACCGAGGAACAACTTGAGAGCGCTGGAGCACTTTGGAGTGAGTTTCCGGGAACGTATATGCAAAGTCATTTATCTGAGAATTTGGGAGAAATTTCCTGGGTGAAAGAACTATTTCCCAAGACTCGAGATTATCTCGATGTTTATGATCATTATAAACTTCTGGGCACCAGGGCCGTATATGGGCACGGGATTCATTTAAGTGAGCGCGAGTGGATACGCTTAAATGAAACAGGCACGAGCCTTGCCCATTGCCCAACATCGAATGAATTTTTAGGGAGTGGGCTTTTTGATTTTTTAAAGGCCAAAAAGAAAGAACGGCCAATAAAAGTTGGGCTAGCTACTGATATTGGGGCGGGAACGAGTTTCTCTCAATTACAATCAATGAATGAGTCCTATAAAATTGCTCAATTGAGCGGGTTTACTCTTTCTTCTATGCATGCCTTTTATCTGGCCACAAGAGGAGCGGCCGAAGCTCTCTGTCTTGAAGATAAAATTGGTTCAATTGCCGAAGGTATGGAGGCCGATCTTGTCGTCCTGAATTTGAAATCGACTCCCTTGATTGATTTTCGAATGAAGCACTGTAAAAGCCTGGAAGAATCCCTTTTTATACAAATGACTTTAGGAGATGATCGCGCAACTTCTGCCGTCTATATTGCAGGGGAGCTTGCTTACCATAAATGAGTCTAGACAATGAGTGGGGCAGAGTCCTAAAATAAGGTCTCAAACTCAAGGAGGAGAATTTATGCTTTTTAAGTCAATGCTCGTTAGTGGGCTTTTGCTCATGCAATTATTGGCCAGTCATGCCCATGCCGCAAAAATCGAGGATTCAGCTTTCACTATTTCAAGTGTCAGTGTCACAGAAGTTAGATCAATGTATGGAAACGTTGAGCTTCCTGCAAATCCTATTGGGGAAATTATCCAAATTGTCGATGGACTTCTGGCCCTGGGGAAAAAAGTTTGGCCTATTATTGAGGCAGGCAAACCCGTCATCACCAATAAATTATCTCCGGCCATTAATATTATTCCTCATCTCGAAAAAGAGGGAGGCATTCTAGCTGAAATGGAGAAGTGGTCTAGGCCTGAAGTTCGAAGTTATCGCGTGTCTTATAAGAATGGTTACAATAGTGAAGTTATAGCCTTTACGTTTACACTTTTTTTCCAACATAGTGGGGCTTACAATGGTGTGGGCAGTTACGTCGGAAACCTAACCGTCCAGGCTTCGGAAGTTTATGTTGCTTGGGGATTTAATTTTGAAGCTTCTTCTGAGCTAGTTGGGATTGCCAATGTCGGGACGTCTGCTTCTCCCGTTGCCTCGGCCATTATTAAAATTAATTATATTGCCAAAAATATTATCAATGAACATAGAGGTGCTCAGAGTGTGTACGTTGATGGAAATGGTAATGTCCAGGTTTTAAAACAAGAATGAAATTAAAAACGACGAATAACCTACTCCCCAAGGGCCGAAGGTGACGTCGTTTTTCCCATGAATCCTACTAAAATTAATAAGGTAAGGATGTAGGGAAGGATAGAGAGCAATTGAGAAGAAATATGCAAGTCCTCCCGTCCACCTATGAAAATAACAAGGGCCTGGGAAAACCCAAAAAAAAGACAGGCCAATGTTGTTTCGATGGGCCGCCATTTTCCAAAAATGAGGGCAGCGATGGCAATAAAGCCTTGGCCGGAAATAAGCGTAGGCCTAAAGTTTGAAACAATCGCAATAGATAAACTGGCACCACCAAGGCCCGCTAAAAAACCAGAAGAGAGGACACCGATACTCTTATAAAGATTAACGTTTAATCCTGCGGCATCGGTAGATTTAGGATGCTCACCTGCGCTGATGAGGCGAAGTCCTAAAACGGTTTTAGTGAAAATGAACCAGATGAAGACAGAGATTATTAAGGCAATATAAACGCTCGCGTATTGCCCGAAGAGGGATGGAATTTTTTTCTCTAAATCAAGTGGTGGAGTCATGCTCGTTCCTTCAAAAAATAAACGGCACATGAAAATGGCAATACCACTCCCGAGAAAATTAATGGCCATACCTGAGACAACTTGATTGGCCTTATAACGAATACTGGCCAAGGCATGGAGAAGAGCAAGGCTTAGTCCACCTAATCCTCCCGCCATAAAACCTAACCATGGATTGCCTGTTTTAATCGCTACAAGAGAAGCAATAAATGCTCCCATGGTCATCATTCCCTCTAGACCAATATTGATCACGCCTGTTTTTTCTGAGAGCACACCCCCAAGGGCCGTAAAAATGAGAGGAGTGGCATACATTAAAGTGGTACTAAAAAGAAAAATGAGTTCTTTCATTATTTTTTCTCCCACAATTTTAAAAATTGATCGATGAATTTTTCAAAGATGACTGGAATAGCGATAAAAAAGATAATGGCCCCAATCATTATTGAAATGACTTCGGAAGGGGCTTCGAGAGCTGATTGAATTTTCTGCCCTGAGTATTTAAGTGTTCCTAGGAAAAAACCAGCAAGTGTAGCTCCAATGGGAGAATTTGATCCAATTAATGAGACTGCAATTCCATCAAACCCGTAACCTTCATGGGCCGCCAATATGGCAATATTCTTCGATACTCCCATGACGTGAGTCGCTCCTGCAAGGCCTGCGAGTCCACCTGCAATCATCATTGATTGAGTCATTTTTTTATTTACATTAATGCCTGCGTAGCGAGCGGCTTCAGGGGCGCTCCCTACGGCCTTTAGTTTAAAGCCAAAACTGGTCTTCGTTAAAATAATCCATACAAAGAAGACGGCGATGAAAGCAATGAAAATTCCAGCATTAACAGGGGGGCGAAGGAATTCTTTGAGGAATTCGTGATGACTAAGCCACTCAATTCCTGCATCGCTGACTTTCCAGTCTTCAAAAAAAGTAAGAGAGCTTGATGATTGGATAAACTCAGAGGTTTCAGTATTGGGTTTATGGAAGCCTTCAAGCATAACCATAAAATTGGAAAAATAAAGGGCGATCCAGTTAAGCATGATCGTTGAGATAACTTCATGAACACCAAAACGCGCTTTTAAAAAACCGGCCAACCCTCCATAGAGAGATGAAGTCAGAATAGATAAAGCTAGGATCAAAGGGATTTGAATCCAGGGGTTGAAAGAGAAAATGTAACCAAAATAAGCGGCCGATAAGGCGCCAATAATAAATTGTCCTTCACTTCCAATATTAAAAAGTCCAGTTCTAAAAGCAAAGGCTACAGAAAGACCAGTAAGAATGAGAGGAGTTGAGCGAATAATAATATAAGCAATATAGCTAGGTTTTGAAAAGGCTCCATCCCACATGACTTGATAGGCTTCGAGAGCAGATATTCCGGAGAGTTTTAAAATCAGAGCGCCAAAAAGAAGTCCGCTTATGACACAAAGAAGACTGAGAAGAAATTTTTTCATTGAGCATTTCCTCCGGCCATAAATAATCCGATGTGCTCTTTTATGTTTTTATCTGATTTGATTTGTTGATAGTCGATCTCTGTACTCACTGATCCTTCAACCATGACAGCAATTCGATCAGAAAGATTGATGATCTCATCCAGTTCATATGAGATGAGCAAGATGGCCTTGCCAAGATCGCGAAGTTTTAAAAGTTCGTTGTGTACGTATTCAATGGCCCCAACATCAAGTCCTCTTGTCGGTTGAAAGGCAATGAGCACATCTGGATTATTGGCAATTTCTCGTGCAAGGATAATCTTTTGTTGATTGCCTCCTGATAAATTGCGGGCAAGGAGTTCATAATTGCGAGGGCGAATATCAAAGCGCTCCATGAGCGAATGGGCAAATCGAGCAAGCTCCCGATTCAGGATAAAGCCGTATTGTGAAAAAGGAGCCTTGGAGATATTTTGTAAAACAAAGTTTTCTTTAACTTTAAAATCCATGACTAATCCACGTCTTTGGCGATCTTCAGGGATCATTGCCATTTTGTGTTCATAGATTTCTTTAGGTGTGAGATTGGTCAGCTCAGCTCCAGAAAGCAAGATAGAGCCAGATCGGACTTTTCTTAAACCGGTAAGGGTTTCAACAAGCTCGCTTTGCCCGTTGCCATCAATTCCTGCAATGCCGAGAATCTCTCCTCGTTTTAGTTGGAGATTGAAGTTTTTAACGGCCAGTAGGTGTTTATTATTATGCGCGCAGAGATTTTCAATTTTTAAGATGACTTCCCCTGGATTGGGATCTGATTTAGTGATCTTTAGATCAATTTTTCGACCAACCATTTTAGCCGCCAACTCTTCTTCAGAAGTTGAGGCCACATCAACTGTTTCGATATATTGTCCTTTGCGGATGATCGTACATCGGTTAGCCATTTCTTTTATCTCATGGAGTTTATGAGTAATGATGATTATGGTTTTTCCTTTATCTCGTAAATTACTGACAATGCGGTAAAAATCTAGAATTTCTTGGGGGGTTAAAACGGCGGTTGGCTCATCAAGAATAATAAGCTCAGCATTGCGATACAACGTCTTAAGAATTTCTACTCTTTGTTGCATGCCTACACTAATATTTTCGATTTTAAGATCGGGATCAATTTTAAAATTATAGTCTTCTGATATTTTTAAAATATCCGCCCTGGCCTTAGCGTAATCAATCATCCCTAGGGAATTTCGTGGCTCGACTCCTAAAATAATATTTTGAAGAATACTAAATGGTCTAACCAGCATGAAGTGCTGATGAACCATCCCAATGCCTTTTTTAATGGCAAAACGTGGAGAATTGATGGTGACTCGCTCCCCATTGAGGAAAATCTCTCCTCCGGGATCTGGTTGATAGAGTCCAAAAATAATTTTCATTAGCGTTGATTTGCCAGCGCCATTTTCTCCTAAGATCGCATGCACTTCTGCCGTTTTAACAGAGAAGTTGATACTATCATTGGCCTTAAAGTGACCAAATGTTTTAGAGATATTTTTCAATTCAAGACAAAGCATTTTATTTTAGGGCCTTTATAAAGTTCGCATAAGTCTTTTCATCTGCAGGGACTTTGATTTTTCCTTCGCTGATTTTCTTTTTCAAAGCAGAGACTTCAGCAAGTAAGGCAGCAGGTATCATTTTAGACGTTGTTGGAGCGATATCAACGGCGCCATCTTTGAGACCGTAATTAATGGTTGTTCCGCCTTTGAAGAGACCTTTTTTAAAATCGGACACAACTTCAAAAATAGCATTATCAACGCGTTTCATGCTAGAAGTGATGACATTTTTTGGCGCCAGATAGTTTTGATCGCGATCTACCCCAATGGCCATTTTGTTTTTCTCTTTTGTCGCTTCAATGGCCCCATCTCCAACAGCACCAGCAGCTGGAAAGACGACATCAACATTTTTTGAAATCATTTGGTTAGCAATGGCCTTTCCTTTTGCTGCATCTGTAAATGATTCCGAATATTGTTCAAGAACATTCACTTTTTTATTGGCGTATTTTGCTCCTGCCTTGAATCCATATTGAAAAGCATGAATGATGGGTACCGACATTCCACCAATAAAGCCAACGGAGCCTGTCTTTGACATCTTGGCAGCAATATATCCGGTTAAAAAAGCTCCCTCTTCGGCATTAAACATGACTCCAACAACATTTGGAGGGGTTTTATCTCCAAAAGAGTAATCGATAATGGCATATTTTTGTTTGGGGTTTTGTTTGGCGGCCTTTAAAATAGCATCGGCCATTTTAAACCCAATTCCCCAAATAAGATCATTTTTGGCATCGTACAGAGTTTCAAGATTCGCAGGGTAATCCGCATCTTGTTTTGATTCTTGATAACTGGCCTTAATGTTTAATTCTTTTTTTGCTCTTTGTAAGCCTTCCCATGCAGACTGGTTAAACGATTGATCGTTCACGCCGCCGACATCAGTAACCATGCCAACTCTCATTGGTTTTTCAGCTGCCTTTATGGAAAGAGAAGAGAAGATCATGACCAGACAAAAGAAGATGCTCTGAAGTTTCATTTTGACCTCTTTAACTAAGAATTTTTGATTAAGGGTTTTTATCATTAAAAACAGTAAAAGGGTAGCAAGAAAGCAAAATGAGTCCTCGTGTTAATTCTTTAGATCATCATAGTCACGAATGACTTGGTAGGATTCAAAGAGGGATTTTGTTAGCACCTTTTCGATTTTTTCTGGAGTCGCAAGCTCATTGAGATAAGCCGCTTGTTCAGAGACGACATATTTCATCCATTTAAAACGAGTCGGAAAATGACCAAGGTTAGGGTAATCACCATTTTCAATAGAATACTTGCCGAAATCTTTTATTTCTTTTCCGTTAGTACCTAAAAGATCGGCCTTGGCCAGTCGGTTAAAAATGAGGAGAGCATTGGCCACATTTGCATCCAATGAATTATACATGTAACGCTGAAGAATGATAAACTGCTCGATATAAATGAGTTTCATGTTTGCTTCAAAATAAAGTCCAGCATCCATATCTTTCCAAACATCAATAAATCTCTCAAAGTGGTCGACTTCGTCGAAGGACCCTCGAGCATAGTTTTCATTAACGAGAATCGTATTTAATCTTACGACTTCATCTAAACCACAAGTTAGGTAAGCGAGATGCTGCCAAAAAATATCGGAAAAAACGCGCCAATTATTTTCTGCTGTTTTTCTTTTCACTTCTTTAATCGTACTTAAAAGCAGAGTTGGAATTACAGGCAGAGGTGCATGAAGTTTGTCGAGCCTGTTAAAAATCTCCCCTTGTCTAGAGTTTTTGGAATACTTATGGGTGAGACCTGCCTGGAGCGCGTGACCAACAGTCACTGAAGCTTGTGAGCCGGCCGCTATCCAGTAGAAGCGAAGAGAGGGCCGTTCGGTATTTTGTAATCGAAGTGAATAAGTGAATAATCGATTGTAGGCTTGGCTAATAAGGAGATTGCGTACAACCATCACCTCATCCGAATTTAAATCAAAGTATTCTTGAAGAGGATCAAGTGAAATAATATTTTCTGCCTTTTCTCTCCAGTATTTTGGGCCTTGGATGTAGCATTCTGTTTGTGGATTCAGCGAAATTGGCCATGTCTTTCCAAGAAATTGGTCTTGTAAAGAATAGGTCGAAGCAGCTTCTGCCTTGAGGATTAATATAAAAATAAAAAAAGAATAGAGACCAATTTGTTTGATCATAGCTTTTGTCCAATTTTTTGAGATAGAATAGAATGTACAATGATTCCCAATAAGGAAAATAACAAAGTCTTACATCTCGATATCCATTCCTGTGCGCGAAGTATTAAGTTCATGAACACATTCTTATTTCTCTTTTTTGACAATATTTTAATTTGCTTTTGATTTTTTCCTCAGTTACGTTTTTCATGTAAATTTTAATAGTCACATAAACAGGAGATGAAAATGAAATTATTTACACTATGTCTTGCAATGGTATTTAGCGCTCAAGTCTTTTCATATGAACTAGAGCTCGGTGGTCAAATTGTCACTTGTAAAGATTCAATCGACGTGAGAAGCCATGTCGAAGGGTACACTTTATTTAGCCCAGTTGTTGAATTAAGCAATGGCGTTCTCAATGTAAAAGTGAACTATATGTCAGCGGAATGTAAGAATGTAGACGGGAAAATTGCTTTCTATCCAAAAGCAGAAGTTCCAGCAAATGATCGCATTCTTCTTGAAAACCCACGTCTCTTTTCAGTAGACACTTTCTACGGAGTTCTCGGTAAAACCGGTCTTGATACGACATCTTACAGCGTTCCAGTGGAATCAATTCTTTCAAAAAGAGCAGCTCGTAAATATCGTAATGGTTCATCTGTTACAAAAACTTTTTACCTTCGATACGGAAATCACTTTGATGGTGAATCACAAAATTCACCAATGAGTTATGGAATGTCTAGTGGGTATTACACTTTGACTATAAAGTTGAATCAAGCTAAAGCGTCTGTAGTAGGTTTTTCAAGCGGTCGTAACTAATTTTAAATGAATGATCTCACCAACGCCCATCCCAACATGGGCGTTGGTCTTTTATGGCAAAAAACTTTGACTAAGAAACCGATAGAAACCCTTCAAGAAAATGCCTCTGGTTTTTTTGATAAAATTAATTCTAAATACGCTTCATCTATGAAATGCCAAGAAGGCTGCTCTAAATGTTGTTATACTGATATTTCTATTTTTGAAGTAGAGGCAGAGCGAATTCAAGATTGGTTTAAGTCCAAAAGCAGTTCAGAGAAGGAAACCTTAGTAGATCTTTGGAAGCAGGCCCATGATGAAGGGGCATGCACTTTTTTATACAATGATCGCTGCAGTATTTATGAAGCTCGTCCAGTTATTTGTCGTACTCAAGGGGCCCCATTATTTATTCAGGCATCAAATGTTTTAGACTATTGTCCTTTAAATTTTCAAGCAGGGCCACCACCGAAAGAAGATTGGCTTAACTTGGATCGCTTAAATACACTGCTATCTTTTGCCGCTAAAAGCAGTGGGCTCGAAAAGCGAATTCGACTTAAAAAAATTAAAATAAATTTATTAGGTTCTTAAATTTCATTTTGATGTCAGACCAGTCCGCTTTCCAAACCACATTTCATATTGGCCGCAACAGCAATATCGATTTTCTTAGGAGGAGAAAGTTTTAAATCGTTCATAATTTGACTAAATTCAGCAACGTTCTTATTTCCACCTATTCGGGGATTAAATTTTTTTTCCAATTCAACCGTTGAATAGCTAAATCCTTTGTAATCATGGCCGGGAAAGATTTTGGTTTCAGGGGGAAGGGTGAAGATTTTCTGAGTGATACTGGCATACATCTTTTCTGGACTTCCTTGTTGGAAATCTGTTCGTCCGGTGGCCCGAATCATTAGGACATCACCAGAAAAAAGCATGGAATCAACTAAAAAACTCATACAGCTATTAGTATGACCTGGGGTTTCAAGAGCTTTCAATTGATAGTGGCCAAAAGTGATAATATCGCCATCTGTGAGTTGAATGTCAGTGCACTCAACGTTTGCATGTTTACTCACTGCTGTTTTTGCTCCTGTTTTTTGCCGAAGAAATCCCGCCCCGGTGATATGATCTGCATGGATGTGAGTATCTATGAGGAATTTTAATTGAAGACCCATTTCATTAAGAAGTTTCAAATCCCTTTCTGCTGTTTCCTTAACAGTGTCAATGAGTATAGCCTCTTTTGTTACTTCATCTGCTAAAAGATAAGTATACGTCGACGTCTCAGGTTCAAATAATTGATGGAAAATCATAATTCCTCATATAGATAAAATGACTGCATTCTCTTTTGATTAAAGTTACCAGAGGGGGAAGTTTCTGCCAAAGTAATTTTTACGGAAAAGGATATTGGTCCTATTAATATTAGACAGTTACGACATTTTAAAAAGAAGTTGATTTCGCCTGTCTATTAGTTTATAATAATATAAACTAGTGAACAAACTCAGAGGGGCCCATGTCTGAAAGAAATAAAATACTTTACGAATTACAAGCGGAAATTTGCTATGCCCTTTCTCATCCTGTGAGACTGGAAATTTTAGACCTTCTTTCTCAGAACGAGAGAACGAGTTCAGAGCTTTTGGCCATATTGGATATTCCTAAAGCTAATCTTTCCCAGCATCTTGCCGTTTTAAAGGATGCGGGCATTATAAAGACAAGAAAAGAAGGGCAGTTTCAATTTGCATTTTTAGCAATTCCTAAAATCAAAGAAGCTTGCTCTTTGGTTCGAGGAATTCTCGCTGAACGAATTGAAGATGATGAAAAAAGAATGGGGGAACTGAAAAAAAATTTGAACCAACAAGTGAAATCAATAAATACTAAAACGACTAAAAAATCGTCAAAGCGCTAGGAGTCTTTATGAAGTTTAAACAAAAGGTTGTTGCAACTTCCTTACTATTGCTCTCGACATCCGCACAGGCCAATGAGGAGTTTGAGCAAATTTGGAAAACGATAGCTGATCGAAGTTTGTCTCTGAAATCATCTGAAGAAATGGTTTCAGCATCCGAAAAGAACAAAACGCGCATGGCCCGTCATTGGATGCCAACTATCTATGCGACAGGTTCTTCGTATGTGACTAATGATCCAGGGGCCAATATGTTTGGTCTTCTTTCTGAGAGATCAATCAAGCAGTCAGACTTTGCCCCAGATGATCTCAATCATCCTGGTTCAAATTTGTTTTCCAAGGCGAGCATAGGGATCAATTTCCCCTTGTATGAAGGAGGAATGAAGAATTCCATTGCTAAAGCAAGTGAGTATCAGTTTGAAGCTAAGAAATTAGAGAAAGGAACCCATGAGCGTGAGCTTTTTAGTGAAGTTGCTAAAAGTTATTTTATGTTTCAATCTCTGGAAAAGTATAATCAAGAAATAAGTAAAATTCAAAAAACACTAGATTCCATTATTGGTAGATATCAGCTTGGAAACAAATCCAACATGCTTGGATACTCAGGGATTTTAGGATTACGGAGTTTAAAAAACAGAATATTAGCTTTGACGGATGAATCAAGTGCTAAACAAAGGGCCTTCTTGCAATCCCTTGAGGAGCTTAAAGGAGAAAAAATTCGACTAAGCAAAAAAGAGCAAGACCTCTATTTGGCCGATATGAACAAATACCTTTCCTCTACCCAGAATGAATATAAGGGGTCTCAAAAAGTAAGTGCTCTCAATCAAACAGCAAGAGCTGCCACAGAGATGATCGGAGCAGAAAAATCAAGAAATTTACCCCGTATTGGTGTTTTTACTGAAGGTAATGCATTTAATGGTTCAAGAAAAACGGCAACGGGATACTCTGCAGGTCTCTATTTGCACTGGAACTTGTTTTCTGGTTCAGATACAGGTGCAAGTGATGAGGCCATTCATAATTCTCATGCGGCTAAGTATTTTGCAGAGGCAAATTCGCAAAAAGAGAAAATAGAATTTAATGCTTTAAGTGAAATGGAATCGACTCTAGTTAAAACCATTTCAACCTTGGAAGAGAGTCAAAAGCTTTTGGATGAGCAAACAGTTGTTGCTAACAGTTTATTTAAAAATGGAATGATTAATGCACTCCAGTTAACTGAAGTTCTCTCTCGAAGAGTTGATTTATTAAAATCGAAAAATGAGGTTGAGCTTAACCTCATTGAAACCAAGTCCAAGAAAATGCAGTTAACAACAAATACACTTAGTTTTTAAAAGGATTGAATATGAGTACAGAACATAATTACAAAATGGGATTTGCCGGAACATTGGCCAAGATGTTTATAAAGTCAAAACTAACTTTAGTCATCGCTTTTTCCAGTCTTTTATTAGGCATGATGGCCGTTTATTTAACACCCAAAGAGGAGGAACCTCAAATTTCAGTTCCCATGATCGATATAGAAACGGCAGTGCCAGGATTGGATGCTCATGAAGTAGAGAGAAAAGTAACGGAGGTCATCGAGCGCGCCGTTTGGGGGCTCGATGGAGTAGAGTACGTTTATTCAGGATCTCAAAATCACGGGTCATTGGTTACGGTGCGTTTTAAAGTAGGTGAGCCAATGGAGCCTAGCCTTGTAAAAATCCACCACAAGTTAATGACCATTAAGCAAGATCTTCCTAAAGAAGCGATGACTTCTCAGGTGCGCTCATTTTCAATTGATGACGTCCCTTTTTTAGTTCTGACCTTCAGCTCTAAGGAAATTGATGATTATAAACTAAGAACTCTTATAGCCCCTCTTGCCAGAGAACTCTCGAGTACTCCCGATTTAGCAAAAGTTGAACTGTTGGGAGGTCTAAAGAGATCTATTCGAGTTATTGTCGACCCAGAGAAGTTGAAGGCCAAAGGTGTATCGCTAGGATTTGTCGCAAAGGCCCTCGAGTCTAACGATTCATATCGGCCGGTAGGAAAAAATTGGAGCAAATCAGAAGTTTTTGACGTTGATGTCGGAGCTCGTTATGAATCAATTGAAGAACTGAGAAACATTTCCATTGGTCAACGTGGCGGAAGCATTATCAAAATGAAAGATGTCGCCACCATTGTTGATGGACCAGAAGAGAGAACAAGAGTTTCTTCAATTTTAACCAAAGAAAATGGAATTTCGGAAGAGGGTGCCGTTTCGATTGTCTTTGCCAAGCGAAAAGGGACAAATGTTGTAACACTTGCTAAAGAGCTCATTGAGCGGGCCAACCTTTTTTCTAAAACAATACCCTCAAATGTGAAAATGTCCATTTTGAGAGATTATGGGGCCACGGCAGATGAGAAATCTAAAGAACTCATTGAACATCTCCTCTTGGCAACTCTCTCTGTTTCAGTACTTATCGCAATTGTTATGGGTGTAAGGGCCGCTCTGGTTGTGGCTACAGCTATTCCAGTGACTCTTGCCCTCACTTTAGCAGTCTATTATTTTATGGGCTACACCCTTAACCGAGTCACACTTTTTGCACTTATTTTTTCAATAGGTATCTTAGTTGATGATGCGATTGTTGTTGTTGAAAATATTGAACGTCACTTAAAGATGAATAAAAAAATATCTTTAATAAAAGCGACTTTGAATGCTGTTGCTGAAGTCGGAAACCCAACAATTCTTGCGACATTTACAGTTATAGGGGCCATCCTCCCAATGGCCTTTGTCTCTGGAATGATGGGACCTTACATGAAACCCATTCCTGTGGGGGCAAGCTTCGCGATGATTTTATCCTTATTTGTAGCTTTCATCGTGACCCCATGGGCGGCAGTAAAAATTTTAAAACACGACCATGGAGATCACCATGAAAGTGGACACGAGGAAAAAATAAGCAAACTCGATCGACTTTATGAAAGCATGATGAACACTCTTCTAAACAAGAAGAGCATGGCCTTTGCTTTTATGAGTTTTACTGTTGTTTTGTTATTAGGTGCCATGAGTTTAGTCTATTTTAAAAATGTTAAGGTTAAAATGCTTCCCTTTGACAACAAAGAGGAGTTTCAAGTTTTAATGGATTATCCAACCAGTACTCCATTATTAAAAAATAAAGAACATTCAGTAGAGTTGGCCCGTGAGCTCTTAAAAAATCCGAATGTCTTAAAAGTACAGGTTTTTGCTGGAGAGCCAGCACCATTTTCATTTTCAGGTATGGTTAAGCATTCCTTTTTAAGACGTAGTGATTATCAAAGTGACTTGCAAATTTTATTAAAATCAAAGAACGAAAGAAAGGAATCGAGCCATGAAATTATTGAGAGTCTAAGGCCCACGATTAAAAATTTTTCAGATTCAAAAAAAGCTATTTCTAAAGTTTTAGAAATTCCCCCTGGACCTCCCGTCATGGCAACTGTAGTGGCAGAAGTCTATGGACCAAATGAAGTTTCAAGAAAGAAAGTGACTCAGGAATTATATGACATATTCTCCAAAGTTGAGGGAGTGGTGGATTTGGATACAACTTCACGTTTGGGACGACCAAGAATAGTCTATCCCTTTGATCAGATGAGGGGTGGTTTTTATGGTACGAGTGCTGATCAGGTTATGCAAAATGGGGCCATGATTTTCTCAGAGACACCAATGAGTCTTTTAAAAGATAATGTATCCCCGGAAGAGGTTGGGATTAATTTATCGGTAGAGGATCAAAGAAGAAGTGGAAGTCATCCTTTTTCACAAATTACGACTCCTTCATTTGAATCAGGTGTTGTTGATGTCCAAAATGTATTGGGAAAACCTAAAATCATTGAAACAGAAACACTTTATCGCAAAAACTTAAAACCAGTTTCTTATGTCATGAGCGAGCTTTCTGGCTCAGAGGAAGCGCCTGTTTATGGAATTCTAAAATTAACTCCCGAAATAAATTACCCAATTCAAACGGCCGAGGTTCCATGGAATACTTCTTCGACAGTCGTTAAATGGGATGGTGAATGGTTTATTACTTATGAAGTTTTTAGGGATATGGGGGCCGCATTTGCTGTTGTTATGGTCCTTATCTATATTCTCGTGCTTGGTTGGTTTAAGAGCTTTACTGTTCCCTTGATTATAATGGCACCCATTCCAATTAGCTTAATTGGAATACTTCCAGGTCACGTCATTGTAGGCTCCTATTTTACGGCAACTTCTATGATTGGTTTTATTGCGGGCGCTGGGATCATTGTCCGAAACTCTATTATTCTAGTGGATTTTATCGAACATCAACTTTCTACTGGAATGAATTTAAAAGATGCGGTGGTGAGTGCAGGTGTCTTGAGATTTAGACCAATGTTATTGACGGCCGCTGCCGTTGTTGTGGGTAGCTCTGTTATGCTTTTTGATCCTATCTTTCAAGGACTCGCAGTCAGTTTAATTTTTGGGGAAGTTGCAGCGACAGTACTTTCTCGTTTTGCTGTCCCTGTTCTTTATTATTGGATGGTTGGTAAATCGAGAGTGTTGCACATAAACGAAATTGACCAGGAATTGATTGAACTATAATGAATACTAAAGGAGTAATCTATGACAATTGAAAATCAAATTAGAGCTTTTGCAGGTACTTTTATTTTAGCAAGCCTCGTGCTTTCACAAGTTCACAGCATAAATTGGCTTTATTTTACGGCCTTTGTTGGATTGAATCTCCTCCAATCGTCTATCACAAAGTTTTGCCCCTTGGAAATCATTTTGCGCAAGGTTGAAGGCAAATGAATTGACCCTTTTCTTTAATAG
>JAGOVS010000040.1 GCA_018060625.1 Bacteriovorax sp.
CAACTGGGGGATTTAAGCCCCGCTGAAAATGAAATGAAGAAAATGAAAGTCATCATTTCAAGCATGACTAAAGAAGAGCGCCAAAATTATAAAGTCATCAAAGAATCAAGAATGGCCCGCATAGCTCGTGGTTCAGGCAGCACTGAAGAGGCCGTAAAAGACTTTTTAGGAAAGTTTAAACAAATGGAGCAAATGATGGGAGGACTCTCTTCCATGATGAAAGGTGGGGGGATGCCGGGCTTTCCAGGGATGCCTGGAATGGGTCCTCAAAAGGGATTTCGCCACGACGCTGACGCTATGTCTCAGTTTTCAGGTGGCAAACAAAAAAAGAAAGGAAGTAAGGGACCTTGGGGGAAAGGCTATTTTTAGCCTAAGAAGACGCTTACTTAAACATTGACTAATTAAGCCGTTTGATTTATTTACTTTAAATTGTTTTTTTAAATAAAACTTTAGTTAAACCATAGTGAAACATTTTAGGAGATATTGATGTTAACTGTTAGACTCTCTCGCGGTGGAAGAAAAAATGATCCTGTTTATACAATTGTCGTAACTGACTCTCGTAAATCAAGAGACGGTGGATTCCTTGAAAAATTGGGCCAATACAATCCACATGATGCGACTTCTCTTAAAAATGTAAAAGTTGACCGTCTTAAAGACCTAATGTCTAAAGGTGCAACGATTTCTGATACAGTAAAAACTCTTCTGAGAAATCAAAAAATCGCTCTTAACTAGTATATAGTTTTTTAGATTTTTGGAGTTTCTATGAGTGAATTAAAAGATCTTATGAGTTATATTGGTAAAGCTTTGGTAGATATGCCGGAAGCTGTACAAGTTAACGAAATTGTCGGTGAACAAACCACTGTGATAGAGCTTAAGGTTGATAAGTCAGACTTAGGGAAGATTATAGGTAAGCAAGGCCGAACGGCTCGCTCACTTAGAACCATCCTGAATGCTGCTTCAACGAAACTTAAAAAGCGCTCTGTCTTAGAGATCATAGAGTAATCTTTTCAATATCTTAATAGTGATCTTGCCCTATTTATGGGCCATTTTAAGGAGGGGTTCCCCTCCTTATTTATTTTCAAGTCTTCATTTTTCTGATCTTCCCATTCTTTTTAAAAAAACGGCCTTAGTATGTTTATTGAGCACAAAGGGAGACTTTTTTGGAAAATAAAAAAATATCAATACTGATTGTTGATGATGAAGAAGATCTTTTAGAGATGTACAGGGAGCTCTTTGAACAAGAAGGCTTCGAAGTGACAACCGCATCTTCGGCCATCGATGGGCTAGAGATATTAAAAATTAAAAGAGAAATTCGCTTGGTTATCTCCGACTCGCAGATGAAGGGTAAAACGGGACTTGAATTTTTAAAGGATCTCAAAGAGACCTACGAGTCAATTCCTCTTTTTTATTTGGCCACTGGTTGTATGGAGCAATCAGAAGAAAAAATTAAATCGCTTGGGGGAGCTGGTCTAGTCTTGAAACCATTTGATCTTGATGAAATACTAGCTAAAATTAAAAAAGATTTATTTCTTAATTAAACACATGGATAAAAGTGTATGAATCAAAAAAGTGGGCCTTCCTCTGAGTTGGCATCCGCCAATGAATTTCTCTCTATTGCTAGCGAATTTAAATTAGGAAATTTGCCAACAGAGTCTCCTCATCCCTTAACTCGTCATCTCTCTTTTGATGCCAAAGAAAATTTAGCTAAGGCCATTGAGACCATCTTAAAAATTGATCGGGGTGTTTTTGTAAAATTAAGAAATTCCTTGCCAGAGATGCGTGAACTCAAAGCGGATATTTTTGCAACACTGGAAAGCGGAGGACGTCTGTTTCTCTGCGGTTGTGGAGCGACTGGAAGACTCTCGCTTGCCTTAGAGACCATTTGGCGCGATCAACATGAACAAGATCATTTAAAAGAGCGAATCGTTAGTTTTATGGCCGGAGGAGACGTTGCCCTCATTCATTCCGTTGAGAAGTTTGAAGACTATCCTGAATTCGGCGAAAGACAATTATTAGAGCTTGGCTTTAAAGAAGGGGACATGCTTATTTCCTGCACAGAAGGAGGCGAGACTCCATTTGTTATCGGCGCCACCGAGGCCGCCCTAAAAGTTTCAAAACGCCCCCCTTATTTTCTTTACTGCAACCCCGATGATATTTTAATAAAGACGGCCGAGCGATCAAAAAAAGTGCTTGAGAATCTTGCAATCAAAAAAATAAATCTCAGTGTGGGGCCCATGGCCTTAACGGGAAGTACCAGAATGCAGGCCACAACAATCTTAATGTATGCAACGGGATTATGCTTGTGGTTTTATAAAAGTGATTTTGGTGAAATAGAACGAGAACTAGAACGAATGATCTCTTTTGTGACCCATGAAAAATTTGAGTTTTTAAAACCATTTATTGAATGCGAAGCGGATCTTTATAAAAAGGGCGAATATCTTTTTTATGAAACAGATGGAAAATTAGGAATTAGTATTCTCACTGATACGACGGAGAGGTCTCCAACTTTTAGTCTTTATCCCTTTGAAAATCAACAATCAGAATTAAAACATCCCGCTCTTTCTTATTTATTATTTCCCGCTTCAATGAGTAGCGAATCTGCTTGGTCTTCTTTGTTAAAGCGAGCGCCACGGACTTTTCATTGGAAGGAAGTGAGTGATCAGACGAGCAGTGAGCGTTTGATGGGATTTGATTTTAGTCAAAGACTCTTAAGTCTTCGACCTACTTATCTCAAGGCCAATCATGCTCATTTTAAAATTTACTTTAATGAGCGAGACAACTCGTTAGAGTTTTCGCTGCTTGATCATTATGCAAAACTTTCTTTAGGGGAGCTTAATTTCTTGTCTGCCCATCTTGTTTTAAAAATTGCGCTCAATAATCTCTCAACTTTAATCATGGGTCGCATGGATCGCTATGAATCGAATTTGATGACTTGGGTGCGAGCAAGTAATAATAAACTTGTGGATCGGGCAGTTCGTTACGCCGATACTCTTTTAAAACAAAAAGGGATTGAAAAAAGCTATGAAGAGTTAGTGATTGCCTGTTTTAGAATTAAAGACACGATACCAAGAGACCAATCTTTAGTCCTCACGATGGTCAAAGAGTTAAGCTCTTAGCTTTATTGTTAGGGCTATTAGGAAATCTCTTTTTTCTCGTTGTCTTTATTATTATCATTCTTGGAGAGATCTTCCTCTGATTTCATTCCAGCTTTGAAATTTTTAACAGAGGCACCAATGGTTCTTCCTAATTCAGGAATTTTCTTTCCACCGAATAATAAGATAGCTATGGCCGCAATTAATAAACCTTCGCCAAAATTAATTCCCATGATGAGACTCCTTAATAAAGTTTAGAAAGATCCATGGAATATTTTCCTGGAGCATAATTCATAAAGCGATTTTCTTTCAACTCAATAAAACGCTTGTTTTGAGGATGACAATAAGAGGCGTAAGGGAAGATGGCAATGCCACCTCTTGGGGTGAATTCACCGATGACTTCTAAATAGAATGGCTTCATTAGCGTTGTAAGGTCATCACACATTTTTTGAACACAATCTTCATGGAAGTCCCCATGATTTCTAAAGCTAAAAAGATAAAGCTTGAGGGACTTTGACTCAACCATCTTTTTGTCGGCAATATAATTAATATAAATTTTGGCAAAATCGGGTTGTCCCGTTTTGGGGCATAAAGAAGTAAACTCAGTGCAGATAAAAGTCGTCCAGGCCATTTTTCCAGGGTGCTTGTTCTCAAAGGCCTCTAGAAGTTCTGGAGAATAAGTCTGCGGGTAGTCCGTTTTTGTTTCGCCTAATTTGAAATTCTTAAGCTCTTTTGCATTTCGTCCAAGTTCACTTTTTTGTCTAGGTGTTATCTTACCTAATTTCCGCGCCATATTCACTCTCTTGGTTCATAAAGATAGTTAATTTGTAAACATTCTGTTAATACTTATAGCACTTATTAGAAGAGGAAGAAAGGCGTGAATGTAACAAATAGTGGTAGTTCAGATGCGGGCAAGACAAAGGTTGTTTTTGTACAACTTGGTTCTCCCAAAAGTCCCGGGACCTCAGATGTTCGGGCCTTTTTAAAAGAATTTTTGGCCGATCCAAGGGTTGTGGATATTAATCCATGGTTGTGGAAAATCATTCTCCATTTTTTTATTTTACCTTTTAGACCAAAGCGATCGGCCTTTCTTTATTCTCGGATCTGGGATGGAGAAAGTTTTCCCTTGATAACCATTACCGAAAAATTTACCAAGCGCGTTCGCAGTTTTCTAAGCTCCTCTAAGGTTGAAGTTAATCATGCCTTTTTACTTTCAAATCCAAGAGTGAGTGAGGTGTGGGATGATTGGGAAAATGATTCAACTCCGGCCACTAAATTAAAAATTATTCCCATGTTTCCTCAATATTCTGAGGCCACGATTGCTTCAGGGCTCGACGCTCTTGGGCATGAGATTAAAAAAAGGGTAAAAATTCCAGAAATTAGTGTTGTAACCAATTTTCACCGAACGAAGGCCTTTATTGACAATAGCGTATTGCAAATTGAGAAGGCCCTTAAGGCCTTTGAACTTGAAGGCAAAAAAATAGATAAGTTGCTGCTCACTTTTCATGGCATTCAAAAAAGACGCATTAACGATAAAGGAGATGTTTATTATCAACATTGTTATGAAACGTTTTTTCTTTTGCGTTCTAGAATAACGGGGATTAAAGCAGAAAATATTATCATGACTTTTCAGTCGCGGTTTGGAAGCGAGGAATGGTTAACTCCCTATACTGAAGAGACCGTGATTAAATTAGCGGGCCAAGGACTTGGACAATTAGCAGTCTATTCACCAAGCTTTGTCGCCGATTGTTTAGAAACACAAGATGAATTGGCCGTTGAATTAAAAGAGACGGCCCATGAATATGGGGGCGACATTCATTTTATTGCTTGTTTAAATGATAATGAATTATGGTGCAAGGATTTTGCACAATATGTTGAGAATCAATGCCTTTCTAGTGATGAAGTTTGTTCTCGGGATTTTTATTATTTAGAAAAAAATGATTATAAGGAATTTGAAGAAATGAGTGCAAAAGAATTAAAACAAAAATCGACCCCGTTATCCAAAGAAGCAAAGTCTTCAATTTCTATTGTGGCCCTGACCATCTTTTTAGACTTAGTTGGTTTCTCCATTATTTTTCCTCTTTTTCCAAGTCTGGCCAAACACTATCTTATGATTGATGCCGATAATATCTTTTTAAAAACGATTTTTGGTTCTATCCAGTCCATTTCTCACTATACTGAAAACTCCTCAAGTGTCTTCTCAGGAGTGGTGCTTTTTGGAGGGATGTTAGGCGCCTTGTATTCAGGATTACAATTTTTTGCAGCACCCTTGTGGGGAGCATGGTCAGATAAGATAGGACGCAAACCCGTCCTGGTGCGCTCCATGGCCGGAATGGCGGTGGGTTATGCACTCTGGTTTTTCTCCGGCTCTTTTACTCTTCTTATTCTTTCTCGAATCATAGACGGGATCATGGGAGGAAATATCTCAACGGCCACTGCGGTTGTGGCGGATGTGACAACTAAAGAAAATCGCTCAAAAGGAATGGCCATTATTGGAATTGCTTTTGCCATGGGTTTTGTGGTGGGACCGGCCTTTGGAGGAATATTATCACTGATTGATTTAACAAAGATTTATCCAAGCTTAGTTGAATACGGAGTGAACCCTTTTTCAATGCCTGCGGCCTTTGCTTTTTTTCTTTCCCTTTTTAATACTTTCTGGATTAAGACCAAATTTATTGAAAGTCTTCCTGAAGAAAAACGAGGCAAGGTGACGACTGAGAGAAGTGCAAATATTTTTAAACTCTTCAAACCACTTCCCAATCCACCGGTAAATATCATTAACATGGGGTATTTTCTTTTTTTAGCGGCCTTCTCCGGGATGGAGTTTACCCTAACGTTTTTGGCCGCAGAAAGACTTAATTATACATCAATGCAAAACGCTTATATTTTTATCTATATCGGCTTTATCATTGCCTTTGTTCAAGGGGGAGTTGTGAGACGGAAGGCCTCAAGTGTTGGGGAAAAGAAGATGGCCTTAATTGGGATGATTGCTCTTATACCTGGTCTTCTGCTTATTGCGGCCGCTTATTCAAGTCTCATGCTTTATGCGGGTCTCTTTTTTCTTGCCGTAGGTTCTTCGATGATTATGCCTTGTTTGACTTCTCTTGTGACACTTTATACGCCTAGTGAAGAGCAGGGAAGAAGTGTAGGGATCTTTCGTTCAATGGGAGCACTTGCTCGAGTCATAGGGCCCATACTGGCGGCCCTGGCCTATTATAAATATGGCGCTTGGGCCCCTTATGTTTTTGGTTCGGCCTTTTTACTTTTGCCTATTCTTCTTATTCGCAAACTCCCGGCGCATCCGCCAGAGCATCTGGCTTAATCTGCTAACACAAAAAGGGATTAAACTTCTTTTCTTGATAGATAACAGTCGCAGGTCCATGACCTGCGATGACTTTTGTTTCATCGGGAAGAGTCAAGAGTCTTTCTTTAATGGATTTAATAATCTGTCTTCCATCTCCTCCTGGTAAATCAGTTCGTCCAATCGATTGTTGAAAGAGTGTATCACCTGCAAACAATTGAGGGGTATCAAAATACTCGCTGTAAAAGCAACAGGAGCCCGGAGTGTGACCTGGAGTGTGGAGGGTGGTTAAGAAATTTTGCATTTCGGGATCTGAAAAAGAGAAAGTTTCGCCTTCTTCTAAATGACTATCAAGGGCCTTAGGAGTTCCGACTTTTTGACCAAAAAAGAGACCTTGTTGGGGAAGCATGTCATAGAGAAATTGGTCTCCTTTGTGGAGATGAATACTTGCACCGGTGGCGGCACTAACTTCACAGGATTTTCCAATGTGATCAAAATGGGCATGGGTATGGATTAATTTTAAGACTTTGATATTTAATTTTTTAATTTCTCTTAAGATGAAATCGTCATCATTGCCTGGATCGATGATGATGGCCTCGCGTGTTTTATCAGAAAAAAGGATGGAGCAGTTGCAGGCATAACTTCCGACGGGGAAACTAACTAAATTGAGAGAGTTTTTTTTGAGGAGAGTCATCTTTTTTTCCTATTGAGTAGCAGGCCCTTTTGGAGAGATTATTTCAGGGTCTTTAATGTGAAAAGAAAAAAAGAGAGTCCTTGAATAATGAGGTCTTATTCAAGGACCGCAAAGAGTCTTTAGAGCGAATGAATGGTCAAATCAGTTTTTCCTACAAAGATTTTCTCAGAATTGGTCTCCTTGAGGGCATTGTTGGCCAAAACTCCCGCAGCTCTAATGGGACCATCGGCGATGGCCAGGGCCACAGGATTATTTGTGCCGAGAAAGGAATTCATAAATCCCATGCCATTTGCCCATGCTGTCATTGCTGGCACGAATTCTACTTCAGAGTTTGCATTGACACCTTTAGCTCCGTTGACAACATCAAACCCAATATCTTTTAGCTCGCTTATATTTCTTCCAGCATAACAAGCGAGATTATAGAGCATTCTCAATTTTTTCTTCATCATTATTTTTGCGACTTGCTCTTGGCGGGTGTTCGTTTCAAGAATAAAGTTTTTGATATCTTCTTTTTTGACGGCCCCCTCTGAGAAAGATAGTTTTTCGGGAGATCCATGAAGAGAGACAATCATATCGATGGCCTTAATCTCTGGGCGTTGGGCCAATTGAAGGAGGGTGCGTTTTAGGTTTGGAAGGGTGGCCCTTCCATCTTGGAGTGTTACAATCTCAGCGTATTTGTCTTGTAAGAGGGCATGCACGGTGTGAGTCGTTAAATCCTCCAAAGCTCGATAAAGGGGGCGAAGCTCAGGCATTCCTCGTCCGTCTAATTCAGAAACGACTACCAGAATTCTTTGTCCCCTTGTCACACTTTCTGCTTGCGCCAAAGGGGAAACGGCAAAGAGCAAGGCAGATGTTAGAAGGATGTTTTTTAGGGATATTTTCATAGGAAACTCCAAGTGTTTTGAGAAACAGCATTGTTTCTTTTGTTAGTTATCGCCTTGCTGCTTTAAAAATTACATAAATATATGCTTATATATAATGTTGTGATATGATGTGTTTTATGAAGTCCCAAAATAACTCAATAAAGTCCCTCTTTAAGTCTGGCGCCATTCAAAGAGTCTATAAGCAATTTTTAAAAAATGACTATGAGAAATCAGAAATAACTTGGCTCATCGGAGCCTTGTGTTTTTTAGGTAAATGGGAAGAGGTCCTCACTCTAATAAAAAAAAGGAAACTTCAAAGTAGTGAGTCTTTTTTTATGCTTACGGCCTGCGTGAGACGTGGGGATTATGTCTTTGCCAAAAAGCTGATGAGAGAGCTCTCAAAGCAGTCTCGAATAAATGAAGAAGCACAATTTTTTTATTACCAAGCGCTGGCGTTTTATGCTTATTATAAGTGCCGCTATAAGATGGCCCTTTATTTTGTTTTAAAAGGTTATTCAGCTTCTTTTAATTTATCAGAGTCTTTTTGGAAAATTCTCTCCTTGGATTTACTGGGACATGCTTGTGTACAAATGGGTGATATTCACAAAGGAATCTATTATTTAGAAGAGGCCAGCGCGCTTGCGGCCCTGGATGAAAATAAAACGTTCCAAGAAGCAACGAGAATTTCTATTCTTAATTATCAAACACAATTTACTCGAAAACCCAAAGAAATGATTGTGACCTTAGAGAAGACCTTAAAAAATATTTCGAGAAGCGATAATTATTCTGAAGGATCATTGCTTCTCTCTCTTGCTCACCTCTTTTTGTTAACAGGGCAAATGGGGCAGGCCGAGCGCACTCTTCTTCGGGCCCAGTCAGTCATTTTTGCTTCCTCTGCACCAAGACATATTGCGCAGTGGTATTTTGAGCATGCTTATTTTTATTATCTAGCAGGAAGAAATGAGCTTGCCTTAAATGACTTGGCCCAAGCACAAGAACACTGCCATGAGGAAAATGAAAAAAAATTAGTTTTAAAAATATTGGGATTGAAGAGAAAAATATTTTATGGGTTAAAAAAAGATACATCTGCTCTTGATGAAAAAATACTTAAACTGACATTGTTATTAGGAGACTCTAAAGGGCGAAATCATCTCGCGCGCCTTGGGTTTTTGGCGAACGAGAATTCTGAAGATCCGTTACAGGTCCTTTTTGATAGTTGGGAAAGTTTGCATTGGCAAAATTCACTTTCATTGATGATTGAGAGTGGATATTTTGGAATGCTTAGAGAAAAAGTCACCAATAAATTGGACTCATATATAGTGACTGGTCTTTGGAAAAAGGGGGTTTTGATTTTAACTCCTCATTCAACGTATATGACTTCAAAAGGTGCAAGTGCTCTGCTATTAAAAGCGCTCCAACTGCTAACGACTCGCTCGAGTGTTTCTAAGGAAGAGCTGGTTGAACACATTTGGGGATATCACTACGATCCTCTTCGGCATGATACATTGCTCTATGCTCTTATTCATCGACTCCGTCTTTTATTAGGCCCTTATGAAAAGGAACTCATTGGAGAAAACCATAACTATTTTTTAAATCATCATTTTGAATGGTTAGAGTTGTCATTGCGGGAAAATGAGCGGCCACGAGGGAGTCAATTATCAGAGAGCAAAGAAGCGAATAAATCTTGGAATATAAGGCAACATAAGGTATTGAGTTTCATTCAGAATGGTGAAAGTTTTAAAGTGAGTGATTACGCCTTAAGATTCAACGTCTCTTTGATGACGGCCTTGAGAGATTTGAGTGAATTAGTGGATGATAAGAAAATAAAAAAATATGGCCGTGCCCGAGGAACAACTTACGGGGCATAAAAAGGCCGAGAGGAAAAATGAGTTATGAAAACAAAATTGCTGATTAGATATTTTTTTGTTTTATTTTTTACTTCATTTCAATTAAGACTTTTTGCAGATGAAATAATGAATCTCAACGGGGTTTATCAAATTCCGTCTCAAAACAAGGACGAAGAAGCTTATTCAATTTTCCCTCTTTTAGACTACAAGGTCATAAAAAAGGTGATAGATACAAAGCAGGAAGTGTTTGTACACTATACTCTTCCAGAAGAATTGGTGGGGGAAGCAGGTCTTGTCGTTTTCATGAAACTTGTCTTAGAACAAGGTGGGGCACGAGTTCTTGAGGGGGAACAGTCTATCGCTTTGTGCTTTGGAAAATGGGAGAGCATGAACTGTGACGTTAAATTTAAAAATTTAGCGATCAATTTAATCGCTATTCAAAAGAAACTAGAGGCAAGTGGCATAGACCGTGAGGAAAAGGAAATGAGACTCACTTTGCTTCGTCGTTTTTCGGGAGACCCGATCGGTAAAACATTCATCACAAGATAGTTTCAATAAAATTACATGGGTAAAAATTACAGATAGGGAAAAACCTCATTTAAGGTTAGGATGCCGAAAAAATATTAGGGATTCTATAATGAAAATGAATCAAAAAAAGACAAATGTAATAGTGCGCTTGATCTCAGTTGTTTTAGTCATTCTAAGCTTAAACTCGGCATTTTCTAACGAGAGTCTCGATTCTCAAAGTTTTATCAATTTAGAATCTCAATTTTTCGATCTTTATAAGAATCGCATGGAAGAGATTAAAGAGGGTAGCAGGCCCTTTCTTTTATCTCAACATAAAAAGGCCCCGACTGTCGTTATGTTCCATGGTCTCTCTGATTCACCGGGTTCCTTAAAAGAAGTGGCCCAAGTTTATTATCGATTAGGATATAATGTCCTTACTGTCTTATTGCGAGATCATGGTTTACGAAAAGAGAATCGAGACCTAGCTAGATTAAAAGTGAGAGTTGCTGATTGGCGAGCAGATATTGACCAAGTCATGCAAGTTGCTTTCTTACTAAGTGATTCTAGCAAGGTTGCTCTGGCCGGTTATTCGCTTGGTGGGGCCTTGGCCACAGACACTGCTGATCGTTACGAGGGAAAAATCTCATCTTTGGTTTATATTACACCTTTGTTTAAAATGAATCATCAGGGCTTTGCTCATGTTGCAAAATATTTAAGAGGTCTTCGTTATCTTTTAAAAAAAGGCATAGATGAGAGTGCCCATTTCTATCCAGATTTCACCTTCAATCAAGTTTATCAAACATACTTACTGACAAAGCATTTAAGATTAAATGTGACAAAGTTAGCAAAGAATAATTTTAAAGAAATTCCTAAGATGATGTTTTTAACAGATGCTGACCTTACAGTTGAAAATGATTTTGCACTGAAAACGGCCAAGTGGATTCACATTCCCGAAGAAAACATTGTGCTTTATGAAAATAATGATAAAGATCGTGTCGTTCTCCATAGAGATCTGCCGATGAGATTCATAAACGCCAATCATAGGGAAAATCCCTTTATCGATGATTTATTGGTGAGGCTAGAATCTTTTTTAGAAACGCTTTCGACTAAGTAGGGAAGAATTTTTTATTTTATGAGAGGTAGAGTATAATGAATACGAAATTAGAGCGATTGGGTTTTCTGTTGGTTATGGGCATTGGTGTACAAAGTACCAATTTATTTGCTAATGAGACAGATCAATTTACAGCAACAGAGGCCATTATTTCTGACTCGAGTGCTTCTATGAATGGTTTTTTTCAAGAAAGAATTCATTTAGGGTTAACAAAGGCGAATAAAAAATCCTTAGAACATTGTCAGGATGTAGCAGGTCTCATTCTTACCCAAGTTGTGGGGGAATTTTCTCCGGTTAATTATTTAAGAGATAGGACTTTTAGTAAGGTCAGTCTTTTTACAAAACATTCTCCTCTAGTTGAGCATTTTCCAGATGATAGTGTTAAGGATGGTCGATTTCGTAATACCTCTATTTATCGCGATAGACCTTTTCCGATTAATGTCGCAGGAGTTTCTCGCACGATCAACTTGAATGGAATTTATATTGGCACTGATAAATTGGGGCATTTTTCCATTGTTGGGAAAACCTACTACAAGAATTTTATAAAAGGACTTAAAAAGGGGCTTACTCCAAATCAAGCAGAAGAGATGGCCATCAGTAAAGGTCTTAAGCAAGAAGTGGCCATTTTAGGATATCTGATAGGAGGGACTTTTTCTTTTGCGGACCTTGAGGCCAATTATCAAGGATTAAAATTTGCGCGCAATATGTGCGAAGGGGACAATCCTCATCTTAAATTAGTCAAAGGTCAATGGATTCAGAATCCAGAAAATCAATTTGATATCACTCAATACATTAACCCTAAAATGGATGAAGCCTATAATGTGAGTTTTTGGTCTCCTCGTTTATGGAAAAAAATGAAAAAAGATATTGTGAGAGCTTATTGCAAAAATTTGCAAAGTGAGAGGTATCAAAAGAGAGAGGCATACTACAAGACGCTTATAAAAGAGACTCGTCATGATGAGTTGGTAGATGAGTTTATCATTAGACGCTCTAAATTTGATCGTGAAAAACAACTGCTTAGTCCAGAAGTGGATTGCAGCGATATTTGAATTATCTAATCTGACAAATCAGCTCTCTGGCAATATTGATTCCTGAGAGCTCTTCAACCTGAAGAAAGCCAGGAACAGGGTTTACTTCTAAAATCAAAAAATGATCCTTATTTTCGATAATATCTATGCCACAATAATCAAGGCCACTTAATTGTGAAGCCTTTAACGCCATGGACTCAAGAGAAGGCGGGATTTTTTTTACTAATTTTGCCCTTGCCCTTTTTGAGTTTCCTCTAAAGTCGTCTTTCGTGAGAGTTCGCTCGATCGTGGCCAGGAGTTGATTTTTTAAGAAAAAAAGTCTCCATTCTCTTTTATGATCGATATAGGGTTGAATGAGAAATTTTTGATCGCGTAGGGCGTGGAAAGTTTCAAGCAAGCTTTTTAAGGATTGTACTCCATGGATTAGGTTGACTCCTATTCCTTGGTTGCCACGGGCCATTTTTAAAACATACTTTTCGTTTTTGGAAAGCTTGCGGGCCTCTTCCCAGAGCTTTTGAGTGAGTTCTCCTCGATAAATGATCGCATCTGGAGTTGGGAGATGATGTTTGTCAAAGAAGAGGGCCTGCTCATCTTTTTTTCTAAAAAGATCCAGCGCTTTTAAAGGATTACTTATTTTTAAGCCTCTCTCTTGATAGTATTTGGCAAATAATAGATCGTAATCGTCATAGCGAGTGCCAGATGTACGGTGAAAATAGAGACCTTCTAGCTCTGGGGAAGAATGTTTTTTGTTGAGAGAAATATGTTGCTCATAAGGATTTAGCCAGATGGTGGAGTATTTGAGTTTTTTACTTTCCTGCAAGAGGCGCTTGGAAGTGTAAAGGTCTGGAGATTCACTTGCAAGATAAACAGTTTTGAATGGATATTTTTGGAGGGGTGATCGGGTGAGTTTTGTTTGTTTTTCGCTCATATGACAACCTAGTGCTTGAATTCTTAGTTTCTTAAAAGTTATAATAACATACTATGAAATTTCGACATTTTAAAATACCGCTCTTTTTTCCAATCCTTGCTTTTATGGTGATGCAATCCCTTTTGGTGGAAGCCGCAGAACCTGCTCAAAAGTTAACTCCAGCAATTAATCGTTTTTGTAAAAAACTTGAAGAGCGTTTTAAAAAATACAATTGGGAGCAGAGTGGGTGTGAAGATTTTGAATGGATTCATATTCGAAATTCAGTCTTAGGGGACCCGCTTACCTGGACGGTTTTTGGAGATGTAAGTGACGAAGAGAGGCCCAGCTTTAAACAAAAAGATGTCTCTATTATTATGTGCGGGGTTCATGGGGATGAAATTACTCCCGTAAAGTTTTGCTTCGATATTATGCATTACCTTAAAACAGTTTATTCAGAAGATTCTGTTTTAAAAAAAGAATTTGCAAATAAAATCGTAATCGTCGCTCCACTCGTCAATCCAGATTCATTTTTTAAGTTAAAACCTTCTCGAGTCAATGCTCGCGGAGTCGATGTTAATCGCAATTTTCCCACCAGAGATTGGCTGCGTGATGCGAGAAAATTATGGATTTCACATTACCGAAAAGACAAAAGAAGAAATCCAGGTTTAGTGGCCAGCAGTGAGCCAGAAGTTATTTTTCAGATGAATCTTATAAAGCGCTATGGACCTGATAAAATTATTTCCGTTCATTCGCCGCTGACGATGCTTGATTATGATGGACCCAATAAAATGGTCGATGGCTTTGTTGACGGTGCAAAGGCCCATGAGCTCTTAATTCAAATGAGTAAAGATGCCTCTGACTATAAGATTGAAAATTATCCTTTTTTCCCAGGCTCTCTTGGGAACTGGGCCGGGAAAGAGCGCGATATCCCGACTTATACCTTAGAGCTGCCTACCTCAGATCCCGCCAAGTCAGCACAATATTGGAGCCTTTTTAAGTCGGCCATTCACAATGCGATTGCTCATGAGCTCAAAGAAAAAACGCCAGTCAAGGCCTCAGAGGTGAGTACGGCAAAGACGGAATTGATTAATTAAGTTCAGTATTGATCTTCGTCTTCTAAAATCAATGAGTCGTACAGAAAAATCAAAGAACGCAAATAATAGTTGGCACAAAATTTAAGTTTTGAGCAAAAGAGACCGATAGCACTTAGGAGATTACTCTCTCTTTAAGTTAAGGAGTCTTTATATGTTGGCCAGCTTTTCGGAGTTTAAATTCTATCAGTCATTCAGAATTCCCGTTGAGGAGGCCGATGGATTAAGGTTTCTGGTTCAAATGGAAAGGGAGAGAGGCTCGAGTGAATATATTGATGATGCTAAACTCATCGATATCAGTTTAACGGGCTTTGGTTTTTTAACCAGTGAGAGAATTTCGGTAGGGCAAGAACTCTCTATCTCCCTTCAATACAAAAAATATCATATGGATTTAACGGGAAAAGTGGTGAGGGCCTTCTCTCAAACCTTAGATGATCAGAAAATTATTTATGGTGTAGAGATTGAAGAAGAAAAAACAATTACGAAATTTCTTGAACATTATATTATGGGGTTTTCAGCAGAGCGCCTCAAGGACTGCCTTGTTGATTCAGCAATCAAAGAGCGCTACACCAAGGCAACCGATGGGTTTGAGGTATTCTCATTACTTTTATCACTCTTTAAAGATATTACTCATTTCGGAGACAAAGAAGGCTTTATTGAGTCGATGCTTGAAGAAGTGATCCGAATTCTTAATGCACAGAGAGCTTCATTGTTTTTGATTAATCCAGAAACCAATGAACTAGAGGCCGCATCTGCTTTAGGAATTAGAAAAGAAAAATTAAAATTTGATTACAGAGTTGGGATAGCAGGCTCCGTTTTTACAACGGGAGTTGCTTTAAACATTGATACTGTTCATGATAGTACTCGCTTTAATGAAGCCTTTGATAAAAAATTTGGGTTTGAAACTAAATCAATTATTTGTCACCCCATTCATAACCGTGAAGATAAAATTATTGGAGTCATCGAGGTTTTAAATAAGAGAAACGAAGATCGTTTTACTATCGAAGATGAAAAAACGATGAAAGTTTTATCGTTAATTTTTTCTTCTGTTTTTTATAACTTCACTCCCATGTCGGATAAGTCAACAATTAGACGTTTTTCAGGTCCTTTTGATCGAAAAAATGCCCTCATCGGCAAAGTGCCTCATGTGGCCTCTCTTCGAAGTACTATTTTAAAATTAAAAGACATCGAAGCTCCTGTCCTTATTTATGGTGAAAAAGGAGTTGGTAAATCTCTCTATGCTAAAATTCTTCATGTCGAAGGCCAGAGGGGGCTTAAGAGTTTTGAGGTTGTTCATTGCGAAGATAAAGACCAAGAGATGGTTTCAAAGTTTCTCTTTGGGCCCGATGAAACAGAGTGTAAACTCATTACATGTCAGGGGGGAACGGTGCATCTGCATGAGATATGGGCGTTGTCACTGGGCAATCAGAAAAAGCTTTTGGAAGTCCTTAAAGATCGACATATTCCTGAGACGAA
Organism: Bacteriovorax sp.; assembly: GCA_018060625.1. Classification (GTDB taxonomy): domain Bacteria; phylum Bdellovibrionota; class Bacteriovoracia; order Bacteriovoracales; family Bacteriovoracaceae; genus Bacteriovorax. The sequence continues at coordinate 15,918 of JAGOVS010000040.1, forward strand.
ATTTAGTTCAGATGTTCGTATTATTGCGACGACCACAAGGGATCTGGGAGTCTTAGTCGCCAATGGGGATTTTAATCGGGAGCTCTACGAATTTATTGCAAAAGCGACTGTTTTTATCGAGCCTCTGAGAAGAAGAGGGGATGATTTTGAACTGCTTGTTGATTACTTCTTGAAATTAGAATGTAAAAAACAAGGACTTCTTTTAAAGTCTTTTGCTCCAAAACTTTTGGAGAAATTAAAAAAATACGATTGGCCAGGAAATATAAAAGAGCTTAAGCTCTCTATAGAGCGAGCAGTCCTTTATAATCCCAAGGCACACGTCATTACAGATCTTGATATCCAAGATTCGGCTTCTCCCATTGTCGATCTTTCGGAGAAGAAAAGGATGTTCGGTGATCTTCCGTTTGTCAGTGATCATACGATTGCCCTCAAAGACCGCCTTGCTCTCGTTGAACGTGAAATGATTCACGCGGAAATAAGAAGAAGCAATGGAAATAAATCTAAAGCGGCCAAAGAGATGGGCATAAGTCGTGAAGCTTTACGAAAAAAGCTTTTGATCAGTACGGAAATCTTAAAATCTCTAAACCTTTCTGAAGAAGAGAGATTGAGATTTCAAAAAGAGGATGACGAGTTCGCTAGCGCTGCTTAGGAGAGACTCGAGTGACCTTATTGACGACATTTTTATCACATCTTAATTTTAAGGATTTGATTGATATATTAATCGTGACGATTCTTATTTATCAATTGCTTCTTATCGTCAGAGGGACCAAGGCCGCGCAAATGATTGTGGGGCTTGGGGTACTTTTTGCTCTTTTTTGGCTGGGTCTAACTTTTAAGCTCTATTCTCTCAATTGGGTTTTGGCCCATTTTTTTGATTCTTTTTTTATTATCGTTGTTGTTTTATTCCAAGATCAGTTTAGAAATGCCCTTGCTTCTGTAGGGACGAAAAAAGATTTTTTGACACTCTTTTCTAAAGATGAATACGATTTTGAGATTGATGAAATAGTCGAGGCCTGTGGAGCGCTTTCTCGTGAAAAGATTGGGGCCTTGGTGGTCCTTGAGCGCACTCATGGGCTTCTTAATTATGTCAGCACAGGGACAAGATTGGATTCAAGAATCCATTCAGATATCATCTACTCTATTTTTGAGTCGAGTTCATCATTACATGATGGGGCCATTATTATTCAAAATGGGAAGCTCTCGGCAGCGGGGTGCTTTCTTCCTTTGTCTAAAAATTTTGACATAGAACGCCATTTGGGAACAAGACACCGGGCCGCTTTAGGGCTAACTGAGATTACTGACGCTTTAGTCATTACAGTTTCAGAGGAAACAGGTAAAATTAACCTTTGTGTTGAAGGTATTTTCTATTTATGTAAAACAGAGAAAGAACTTGGGCAATATTTGCGTCATATTTGGAGTAATGAGAGTCTGGACAGCACCCTAAGACCTATTAAAACCAAAGATATGATTCGATAAGAAATGATGCGATGATCATGAAAAAGAGAAAGTAAATTCCAATGAAAAGAGAAACGGCCCAAAGACATTCACTAAAAATAATTGCCATTTTTTTCGCAGTTTCTCTGTGGTTTTATGTTTTAAATAGTGAGCCTGTGCAAATTGAGCGAAAATTGGCGGTTCATTATATCTTGCCAAAAGGCTTAGGAATAGCGAGCCTTCCTGTCAGCGAGGTGACTCTGAAGCTGAAGGGGTCAAAGGCCTTTATTCAAAATGTATTTTCAAATAAAGAAAGACTTAATGTTGATTTAAATCCTTATTTTGTGTCTTCAGGAAAAAATTTTAAAGTAAAATTTTATGCCAGTGATGTCTCTATTCCTTTTGGTGTAGAAATTTTGGATATATCCCCAAAAGAGACGACGATCGAGTTAGATCGTGTTGTTATGACGGAATTTCCCGTCAAAGTGCATTTTATTGGAAACCCACCTAAGGATCGTAAGATTAAAGAATTAGAAGTGGTGCCAAGAGATTTGATGATTTCTGGGCCGGCCGAAATTGTTAAAGTCGTTTTGCATATTGATACAGCTCCAGTTAACCTTGCCCTCATGAATAAAGATGAAGGAAGTGTTTCAATCGGCCTTGTTGATTTAGACCCACGACTTAAATTTGAAGAATCTTCAAGAGTCAAAATTAAATATAGAACCCAGCTCATTAATAAAAGATTAAACGTGAAATAAGTAAGGATTGTCTTTATGAACGAAAGAAAATTATTTGGAACGGATGGTATTAGAGGCAAGGCCAATGTTTACCCAATGACAGCGGAAGTGGCCACTGCTCTTGGAAGAGCAGTGACCTATTATTTTCAATCCATTAATCCAACCAATACGAAGCCTCTTATCATCGTGGGTAAAGATACGAGATTAAGTTGTTATATGCTTGAGATGGCCTTTTCGTCAGGGGTTTGCTCACAAGGAGGAGAAGTCATCCTCACTGGTCCTCTCCCCACTCCAGGTGTAGCTTTTGTCACCCATTCCATGCGTGCTGATGCCGGGGTGATGATTTCAGCTTCTCATAATCCATTTCAAGATAATGGGATAAAGATTTTTGATGCTAAAGGTTTTAAATTGCCAGACTCTGTGGAGCTTGAGCTTGAACGTCTTGTGCTTGAACCAGAGTCCATTCCGGTAAAAACTGGTGCGCAATTAGGAAATGCGGAACGTTTGAAAGAAGTTTATGGCCGCTATATTGTTCATGTAAAATCTGCTCTGGGAAATGATTTTGATCTAGAGGGGATGAGGATTGTTCTAGATTGTGCCAATGGTGCTGGTTATAAAGTAACCCCCATGATGTTTCACGAATTAGGTGCTGAGGTTTTTCCCTTAGGAATTACTCCTAATGGGGAAAATATAAATAAGAACTGCGGCTCACTTCATCCAGATGCGGCCAGGGCAGAAGTCTTAAAATACCGAGCTGATATTGGTGTTTGTATTGACGGAGACGGAGATAGAGTCAGTGTGATTGATGAAGAAGGAATGATTGTTGATGGAGATAAACTCATTGGGCTTTTTGCCAAACTGCTTCTCTCCAGAGGTGAATTAAAAAAAGGAGATACTATCGTCGGAACAGTGATGTCTAATCTTGGACTTGAGTTATATCTTAAATCCTTAGGATTAAATTTTTTCCGGACGAAAGTAGGAGACCGTTATATTATAGAACATATGCGCTCGAATGGCCATATCCTTGGAGGGGAGCCATCTGGCCACATTATATTTAGTCGACATTCTACAACGGGTGATGGTGCCCTAGGTGCCCTTAAGGCCATTGAGGCCATTAAGTATTTTAATAAACCTCTTAAGGCGCTCGTTGAAGAAATAGAACTCTTTCCCCAAGTGATTAAAAATGTCGTGGTAAAAAATAAGCCAGTGCTTGAGAGTGTGGCCAGCATCCAAGAAGGAATTCGATTGGCCGAAGAAAGACTTAAGGGAAAAGGGCGCGTACTCCTTCGTTATTCCGGCACTGAGCCCCTTCTTCGTGTCATGGTTGAGGGCAATGTTGCCGAAACGGTCGAAGAAGAATGTCAGCATTTAATTGATATTGTAACAAAAGAAATAGGTTAAATATATTAGGAGCTTTATATTATGATTCCTCGTTTAGGTGTAAATATTGATCATGTGGCAACGTTGAGACAGGCCCGTGGTGAAGAATATCCAAGTGTCGTAGATGCCGCTCTTGTGGCCCTTCAAAATGGTGCTGATCAGATAACAATTCATCTTCGTGAAGATCGAAGACATATTCAAGATTATGATGTCGAGGCCGTAAGGCTTGTGACAAAACGATTTGGCAAGCCACTCAATCTTGAAATGGGAGTTAATCCCGAGATCGTGGAAATCGCCGTCGCTTCGACTCCTGAATGGATTTGTCTCGTGCCAGAAAAAAGAGCAGAGAAAACCACAGAGGGAGGATTAGATCTTCTTGATGATTCTAATTTTATTCGCATTGAAGATGCCATAAAAAAATTAAAGGCCTCCATTAAAGATGTGAAAATCTCGCTTTTTTTGGAAGCTAAGATTGAAGTGCTGGTCAAGGCCAGTGAACTCCCTATTGATGCGGTTGAAATTCATACGGGAGAGTTTGCAAAAGTTTTCGCCAATGGAGATGACACTTCTAAGTTTATTGAGCAATACAAAAGTGCACGTGAGTTTTTAAACAACCATAAAATTGCTTGTCACGCGGGCCATGGATTGACAGATGAGAGTGTTAGACCCTTATTAGAACAGAAATTATTTGTAGAGTATAATATTGGACATTGGATTATTTGCCATGCTCTCTTTAATGGTCTTGCAAACACGATCAAGAGTTTAAGGGCAAACTTTGAAGCCAATCCATTAAAGTAAGGATAGGCCTGTATGGGAAATGAATTATGAATCTTATTCGTTCATGGAAAAAAGTTTTAGAATCTGATCTGTCGAATATTGCCATAGAGTTAAAGGAAGTCCTCCAACCACCTTGTGTGATTATCTTAGAGGGAGCAGTTGGTGCGGGAAAAACAACCTTCACTCGCGCCTTTTTGGATAAAAAGGAAACAACGAGTCCGACTTATTCTATTGTTAATGAAATCGATAATATCGTTCATGCTGATCTTTATCGAATAGAGAAAAAAGAAGAATTAATTCACCTAGAAATACCGATGTATCTTGAAGAGAAAGATTATTTTTTAATTGAGTGGGGAATGCCCTATCTTTATGAACTTCAAAAAATTATTGGAGATGAATTTAAGTACTACCAATTAAAAATTGAAATTGTGAATGAAGAGACTCGCCATTTTTTTCTTTCAAAACTCTAAAACCTTAGGGCAAAAAATACCGACCAAAAAAGTTTTATACAATAATTTTGAGCCCCAAAAAAGCGCTGGATAAAGTGACCTAATTCATCGGTTTTATTGAGAAAGTTCTCATTTTTCAAGCTTAAGATTAGCTTAATTTCAACACCTTACACTAAAATGATAGTATTTTGTTGATTGACTTCGAAGCGGTTTAATTGTCATACTATTCTAGATAGAAATGATTCTGAAGGAATTTAGAATTAG
>JAGOVS010000179.1 GCA_018060625.1 Bacteriovorax sp.
CTTTGTGTTGGAAAAAATGTTGAGGGCGACGTGGACGTGTTGCTTTTTGTGAAGATGAAAGAAGGTGAGGAGTTGACAGCAGAGCGAGTGAAACAAATTAAACAACTCATTAAGCAAAATACAACACCAAGACATGTGCCTCGCTTTATTTATGTCGTCAGTGATATTCCTTATACCCGTTCGGGTAAAAAGGTCGAGCTCGCTGTTGCCAAAATATTGCAAGGTAAGGCGGTGACCAATGTCGAGGCCATTGCCAATCCTGAGTGCTTGAGTGAATACGCTCTTTTTATTTGATATTTCTAAGGACATTTTAAGTTAAAAGGCTCCACGTATTTTTTATAATTCTGATGGACACAGGAATAAGTAAGGTTCAAGTCTTTTGCAACTCTATAGAGGCTGGACTTATTTTTAAAATGTAAATAGGCCCGAATATTACTTAATACTGGCGAAATCCCTTGCATGCGAAAGTAAATTTCAGGACAGTTTTTAGAAATCCAATTTAAATCATAAATGGTTTTTTCTTTTTCATCTGGTATAAATATTGGGGCAGAAATACCAACCGATTTCCAATTTTGGTCTATTACTTTAAATTCAAACTTTGGAACAATGGGGATAAGAACTTTATTACTTCTTAATTCTTGATGAAATAATTTTTTCATAGGTCCTGATTTTTCAAAGTTATCATCAACCAATTTTAATAAACCATTCAAAAATATCTGTCTAAAAGGGTGACCATTTTTAATATGATCGTTAATGAGTTTCACGGAGAGATATTTTCCATATGAATGTACCCAATATTCAACATAACGGGCCACTCTGATGGAATGTGAGAGATGAATTGTTGAATATAAAAAATAACTTTCAAGATCAATGTAGTCTCTTTTATTTTTTAATTCTCGATTAATTTTGATTCCCAGGTTGTGGGAATTGTCTAAGAATTCGTCTATATTCATTTGAAAATCCCTAAAAGTTCCTCTTTGAGGTCTGCTACTTCTTTTTCAAATTCATTTTTGAATTTTCCTGTTAAATCTTTAGAATATTCGTCTAAGTAAAATTGTATGGCCTCAGTGATATCTTCTCTTGTTGGAGTGAGCGTTTTTAAATCTTCTAGATCACGATAAATTCCTCTTTCTCGCCGAGAGTGATATGCGGCAACTTTCATCTTTATAATATCGATGTTGCTTAAAACAAAAAGATCGATATTTTCATACTCATCAATTCTTTCTAGTCTTTTTTCGTAACCTGAAGGGACAGTAAGTGATGAGGCACCGAAATCAAACCAAAATGGATTACTATGAGTTACTCCGATTGATTGAATTTTATTGATAATTTCTTTTTCATTAATTTTTACAATTGAATCAATGTCTTCTGTTTGCAGTCCCCGTTGGATATTTTTAAGCTCTAGGGCAAAACCACCAATGACATGAAGTGAAATTCTTCTATTTTTTTCGATTAACCAAATATCAAGTTCACTTAGCATTTTTTTTAGCATAAAGACTCCTTTAGAGATTGTATCATATTTTTTATATATGTAAATAATATGATATATTTCAGCCTTGATTTCAGCTTGAATAGGATCTCTAACAAGCAAGAATAAGTAGTAAAACTTAACGATTTCAAATGTATGTATAGTATTATTTAATATTTTCCTAGATTAATGGCCCGACTCGAAAGATACTATTCTTATCAATGAAGCAATCAAGGAGGAATGAATGAGTCGATTAAAGAATACACTAATGGCCTTAGGAATTATGTTTTTGGGAGCACTCCCTAGCTTCCAGGCCAAGGCAAGCATATTAATAGAGCCTCACTTGGGTTACAACATGATTGGGGGAGGAACAACGGCCGGAACAAAATACTCTTATAATGGCCCTCAGTACGGCATGAAATTAGGGGCCCAGTATTTGGGGTTAATGGCCGGAGTGGATTATAATCTTTCAAGTTATACCTGGAAGAGAGAAACAGCACTGGCGACTACCAATGATAAATTTGATCGCAATGAGTTGGGTGTTTTTGTTGGATACAATCTTCCCATTCTTCTTCGTGTTTGGGGGGCCTATTATTTTTCTCATACGGCAAAGGATCAAGAGGCTTCCGGTGTTTCGGCCACGGGAGATAAGTACAAAGGGAATGCTAAAGAAATTGGGCTCGGGTTTACCGGACTTCCTTTTTTAAGTTTGAATCTTATTTATCGAAGCATCACTATTGATGAACAAAGCTTGGCCTCAACGGCCCAGACAACGATTACCGGAGGAGATGTTTCAAACCATGAAATTCTTCTTGGTGTGAGTCTTCCGCTTACTTTCCTATAATTCCACTATTATTTATTTCGGGCAGGGGAATCCCTGCCCCTTTTTTATGAACGTTTTCATTGACGGTTCTATTCCAAGTTTCTAGGACAAATCCTGTTTCAGAATCAACCAGGGCATGAAAACTCGAAGAATGCCCGTCGGCAAAAAGATAGGTAATGATGACTTGTTCGATATAGAGGCCTTTTCCGTTTTGAATTTTAATGAGTGGGTATTCTGATTTAACCATGACCTTAGTGTCGTCTTGATGCAATCGAAGTAAGTCCGTTCCTAATATTTCATCCCATTTTGGGTCGACCTTATTGATCATCTCAAGAGGTGTCTGCTCATCTTGATAATTTTTAGAATCAGCGTTGTCTCCAAAGAGAACTCTTCCTTCTCTGAATTGATAATGCAGGTCCTTGAGCATTTTAAAATTTTTTGCAGCAGGTTTATTAGAGGCAATGGATCTTCTGGGACTTGGAATGCGGGCCTTCATAAGCTCGGTCTCAGTGCTTTGGTACTGTGTGATTTTTTTAGGAGATTTTTTAACAAACGTTTTCCACTGGGCCAAGTTTTGAGAATAGTTCTCAGAGGATCTCTTGCTATAAAAAGCAATCCCTAAGGCGATGGTGATTGAAAATAGTAAGAGTTTAAATCTTTTCATTTGTCTCTAATCAATTATTGGTATCTGTAAGTGAATAACCTTAAACGGAGTTGGCCCGTTATAATCCTTATCTAAAAAATCGTAATTGCTTCTAGTCGTATCATGATAGCAGTCATCGCAATTGGTGAAGCGCACTCTTAATCGGCAATCAATAGTTGTTCCTGGAGGAATATGTTTGGAGACTTCAAATAAAAGAATATTTCCCCATTCTAGATTTGGCGCTTTGCCTGTGTCAGGATGGGCCATCGTTTGGGCCCAGGTCGATTTGGGATTAAGTTTTGAGTATCGGGCCTGATCCGCTCCTTTGATGGCACGGATAAAGCAATCCTTACTATTTGCTTTGTTCAAGCAAAATGACGAGTCAAGGGCCATCTTTGTTTTAAGCTCTGTTTGGGAGATCCATTTTGTAGCGCTGGATTCATTAGACTGGATAAAGCAAACAGGAGCGTAATCAGTATCACTACTGCTCGCACTGATGCTGGAGCAAGAAGATCCTCCTTCGGAAAGCAGCGGCCATTGATCAGTTGAGAGTGAGGAGTCAAAACGACAAGGTTTTCCTGTGGCATCAGCATGATTCCAATCGTTGGCAAGAATTTGAATTCCTCCCATGGTTGAATTGGAATTATTGTAGAGATTGAGGGCAATTCCTACGACTTCTCCAGGACTCACGCGGCCGTTGTTGTTGTTAAATCCAAGATCGGCCGTTTGCAAGGAGATGTCGCTGGTGTTTATAAGTCCACTGGAAGTAAGAGAGATGATCCCAGAACTGATGAGGTCTTTATTGTCTATGACGTAAGCACTGCTGGCGTTTATTGTTGGGTCTAGGATGAGCAAATCTTTTGAAATGAGCACTGATTTTTTTCTGTTGGTCGAACTGACAGCGGTGTTTGGGACAAATGAGGGATCAGAGAGATTTCTATTTTCATTATAGGTTCTAAAGAGCAGAAGACCGTATTGATCCATGAGGGATTCAATTTGATCTTTGGTATAGACGCTGCCGTTACATCTAGAAAGCAGTGGGTTTGCAAGGTTGTTTAATAAATTTTTTGCCATTGTTTGCATAAATGAGCGGTAGTTGATGGGATTTACTTTTTGAAACCAATCCAGCGAGCGAGTTGAAGTGGCCGAGAGGTTAATGCGATTTTTTGAGGTAATAGTCTCTATCCCATTAGAGTTCAAATCACCATGTTCTGAAAGAGTTTCACTCACTAAGTGGGCCACCAAATTTGTGGCAAGTGCTTTGTCCATGGAGCATTTCTCCTGGAGATCAGCTGTGAGGGCCACGAGGTAATGGGAGAGGATCATGCCCGAGTTGTGTACACTTTCTGCAGGAATGGTTGGAGCATTTGGATTGTAATCCAGGTATTGAGGATAACTTAAGCGTTGATCTGGGTCTGTTGAAAGTCCTCCGCTATGAAGGGAGTCGCTCTCACTCATGGGCCTTGAGGCCGAAAGAAAGGCGCCTGCAACCCATTCGGCAAAGTGTGATCTGCCATTGACAAAAAAGCTGTAGAAATCAGAGAGACCTTCTCCGATCGCCCCGGCCTCGTCATAGAAGACGTTGCCCATTTCGGCCTTTGATCCAATGAGGGAGTTTCTAAGATTGAGGAGGTAAGATTGAAAAAAATGTCCAGTCTCGTGATAAATGACAGTGCTATCTTGGGCCCATTTGACATTTGGGTGCCCGGTGATGGAGCCAAAACAAAGAGTGTTGTTTGAGCGATCATAGTAGGCGTTGTCGTCCACATCGCAATTGGCGTAAGCGGTGAGGGATTTATCAAAGACTAAGAATTGATCAATACCAGTTATAATATTTAGCGGGAGAGCTGTATTGTAGTTAGGAGTCACGCCGTTGTAGGCGAGATTGTAACTACTCGTCAGTGAGGCGTAGAATTGATCGGTGATTTTATTTATGTGATAGAAAGTATTCACTTGTAAAAATTCTGGAGTTTGAACGCCGTAGACCCACTTGCCGTCACTGGTTTGAAGGGCCGAAGCAGAGTCTTTTGTTTCTCGCACTTCAAAGCAGTAGTCAAGGCCCGCGCATGAGACTTTGTTGCCCTTGAGGAATTCTTCGTCGGTGATGGTTTCTATGGTGAGAAGTTTATTTAAGTCATAGGAGTCGGAGAGTGAGGTATTTTTTGAGAGGATGATGGGATTGTCCGCTAGGATTTTCCCTTCGTAGAGATCGACGGTGGAGCTGCCAGAGGTGACGTTTGAGATGTCTCTGGAGCGTGCTTTGGTTCCGGTCTGAGGCACACACGAAGATAACCCTACTCCTAGTGCGACTAGAGAGATCAGGGGGAGAGTGAATGGAGACATCCATTTTCTTTTCATTTTATTTTGCTGTTCCTAATCT
>JAGOVS010000002.1 GCA_018060625.1 Bacteriovorax sp.
CATGGATTATATTCCTCTATTTCTTCAGTATTAAAAAATGGAACTTTATAAATATTTTTCTTTGGAATTAATCCGCCGACAGTATCAATCCAATTAAATAATTCAATCGCAGGATCACTAAGCTCTTCCCTTAAAAGCTGGTTTAATTTATTGAATTGAGTTTTTCCAAAGTTTTTTTTTGCTTTAATGACAATTGAATTTGAATGATTTTTTAAACCTTTAACAAAATAAAATTTAGCTTTCTCATGTTTTGAAAGATGTCGAGTTAAAATTTCTTTAATTTTTATTTTCTTAGTTTTTTCCACAAACCTACTCTATTTTATCTTTCCATTTAATATCTCAAAAATAATATATTAAACTTAAAATAATCTGCCTAGATATATCATTAAAATGATTTAGTTAGCGCATACTGGGCCACGGCCCTAATAATTTCCGAGGCTCTTCTATAGAATAATTCATTTGTTGATTAACTGATCATAAGACACTACTTGAAGGCAGTACCTGGTATTCACTTGAGAGTTTTAGAACATATTAAAATAAATGCGGAAAGTTAGGTGGATTTTAATTTGGCATGGGCACCAATCTTTCTGCTCGCATCACCCTAAAATATTTTTTAAAAATTTCATTAATTCTATCTTCATTATTCGAATCGAAACTATGATGAGAGTTAAATCCTTTGCTTTTTATTTCAGGATTATAATTCGCATAAACTTTTGAAACAATTCCAGCAGGAAGAAATGAAGTTGAAGATTTTAAAGTTATTTGAATTTTCTTATCAACATATAAAAGGTTGCACAGGCATGAAATTTCACAGAATGATCTTCGTTCTAGTTTTTTCTGCTCGCAATTTGCTTACACGACCACATTAAACAGCATGAGACTGGATTAACCAGAATTAAAGAAAACTCGGCAAGTTGTTGATATCCCAAACAAGTCATTGATAAGATTGATTATTACGTTGGTAGCGGGGTTGCCCTGCACACCCTGCGGGGCTTTTTTTTGCCACCATCATAAATAACTCCAGATTTTAGTTTTTAGCAATAATAATACTCAAATTGTGTTAAAATTAAGTTAATAGACATGATTAAGGAGCTTTTTTTTTAGAATAAATCACAAAAGCTTTAAAGTATTAGAATTCCTTACCTCCTCGCTCTAGGCACACAACTCTAAACTTCCCGCCATTTTATCTTAAAAAATATTCAAAAGCAGACATTGAAAAAAAAGGAATTTAATCTCAAAGGCTACAATCTCTCTTCAACTCCCCACCTCTCAAGCGCCTGATTGTTATAATCCTTATACTCTAATGACAAATAATCAAAAAAATCTTCTCTCTTCCAGTATCCTTTTTCAGTTTTAATTTGTTCAATATACCAAAGGTCACTCTGATCATCTATCTTCTGCATGAATACGCCAAAAACACAAAATGAATCCACCTCTTCGGCCAAAAACATCCAATTGTCTAAGACCAGCTTCACATCCCAACGAATATCAGGATCCAGATCATAACTTATAACCTTCTTTCCATCTCGGGCATCAATTGAAGGAACTTCATGCCAACCATCATAATCGACTTTCGTCGTTGTAATTTTGATATGGGAAATAGGAAAGCAATTCCATTTATTCGAAGAATAAAAATTTTCATTCGGGATGGAAATGGCATAGGTATTTTGTGCTTCTTTTTCTAAAGTATAATCTTCTTCCGAAAGCAAATAATTATAGAAACACGTTACACCGTAAGAAAAGACGGGAAAAAGCAATAGAACGATAATAATTTTGTAATTGAGTTTTTTCATACTCAAAACCATGCAGATAAGACAGGAATAATCTCAATGATAAGACTCTAATTTTTTTATTAGAATTATTTGTCTAAAGTACGAAACTGATCTCTTATTAACTATTTTAGAAAGCAGCTTTAGCAATCTTACTAATTTTACGTAAGCGGGTTCGAGTCCCTTCGCTCCCGCCATTTTTAAGAAGAGCCGCGAATGCCATAGATCAAAAGGTTAAAGTAATAGATCAATTTCGCCCTATGTGGATAAAGAGTTTATCAACGATTGATGATTTGTTATATTTAATGAGAGCACCTCAGATTATTGATTCTCTTTTTTTATCACTCCTTTTATTTTCACTTTGGCCGTTTTGGTCTAGATAATTTATTCTTTTCAGCTAAGAAGTGGCATGTAATGGCCAAGTTAAATAGTCTAATGTAAACTTTCATATTCATAAAAATATTATTTTTTAGGAATTTATTATGACCACAATTAAATATCGATTTGCCAACTTTTCAGACATTGAACAATTAGTTGAACTAAGAGTCCTTATGCAAATTGAGGTTAATAAATATCCCAGCGAATCCTGCCCTCCTGAGTATTTAGACAGCGTGAGAAGTTATTTTATTGAGTCCTTAGAAAATCAAAAATACGCCAGCGCAGTGGCCTTCATTGGAGACAAAATAGTAGGAACGGCAGGGGCTTGCTTTTATCATAAACCACCTAGTATCGCTGGTGGAACTGGACTTGTTGGCTATGTTACAAATGTCTATACTCGAAATGAATATAGAGGAAATGGCATTGGAACAAATTTAATGAAGAAGCTCAATGATCTTGCCCAAGAGATGAAAGCAGATAAGTTACACCTTGGAGCTACATCGGACGGACTACAAATTTACAAAGCAGTTGGTTATCAAGAGCCAAGATTTGTTAATTTAGAAATCAAATTTGGCCATTAACAAATCCCTCACTACTTAATCTTTACAAAGAGATTCCATCTCTATTAAACTTTTCATTACATGAAATCAATATTTAAAGTTTTTGCCAGTTTTCGAATGTTCGTTGTGCTTATTTTAGGTTTTTCTTCAGGACTCCCACTAGGGCTAACCTCCGGAACTCTTCAAGCGTGGATGAAAACCGAAAATATAGATCTTGGCACCATTGGATTATTTTCCCTGGTTGGTATTCCCTACACTTTAAAATTTATCTGGTCTCCCTTAATGGACCGCTATATTCCGCCTCTACTGGGCCGTCGTCGAGGGTGGATCTTGCTCTCTCAAATTGGCTTAGTCATAACCATTATTGCGCTTGGTTTTTCAGATCCCAAACTCACACCTAAATACATTGCCTTCTTTGCCGTTTGTGTTGCTTTTTTTAGCGCGAGCCAAGATATAGCCGTGGATGCTTATCGCGCAGAAATTTTAGAAGAAGAGGAATTGGGCGCAGGGGCCAGTCTCTATATTATGGGCTATAGACTAGCTATGATTGTCTCAGGTGCTCTTGCCCTTATATTGGCCGATCATCTTTCCTGGTCTACGGTTTATTTGATCATGGCCTTGTGTATGACTGTCGGAATTATTGGTAGCATTTTTGGTCCAGAACCTAAAAATAATTTGCCTCCTAAATCTTTAGGAGAGGCCATTTATAAGCCTTTTGTCGAATTTTTCAAAAGGGCCGGTGCTATTGAAATGCTGATCTTTATTCTCATCTATAAAGTGGATGTGGCCTTTGCTATGGCCCTAACGACACCCTTTATGATGGACTTAGGATTCACTAAAACGGATGTTGGGGCCGTCTTAAAAGGTGTAGGTATGATTGCAACGATCGGTGGAACCCTTCTTGGCGGCGCTCTTTTATCTAAATGGAAAATAAAAAAGTCTCTTTGGGTTTTTGGTATCCTCCAGGCCTTATCAGGTTTTTCTTTTTTTCTTTTGGCAAAAGTTGGGCATAGCTACCCCATGATGATGGCGGCCATTTGTGTGGAAAATGTTTGTAGTGGTCTGGCAACTGCGGCCTTTACGGCCTTCATGATGAACTTATGTGATAAGCGCTTTACGGCCACTCAATATGCCCTGCTCACAAGTTTCATGGCCATCACTCGTATTATGGTGCAAACCCCATCTGGATATATTGCGAAGGCATTGGGTTGGGAAATGTATTTTATAATTTCAATTGTGATTTCAATTCCAGGATTATTGCTGCTAACTCGGTATGATAAGTGGCAGAGTTATCAGATAAAAAGTTAGAGAGACCTAAAACTATCACAGCTCTTAAGGTTAATATTTTGGAATTTTATCATGACGAGCGCCAAGCTGGATGAGGCGTTTGGGAAGTTCAAATAATTCAATGAATTTTGAAAATGTTTTCTGACTTAAATTTTTTGATTGGTCAATATACTGATCCGTTTCACATCTGATCTGCTCAATGGAGTATTTTCCTTTCGATGCTTTGATGTCTTCTTGGTTTATCGGATTATCCAACCAGCGATGTATCATAGGTGAATCAACTTCTAAATGAAATTGAAGACCATAAACTTTATCCCCATAGCGAAAAGCTTGAGAAGGACAAAGCTCACTTCTGGCAAGGTGAACCGCCGAGGACGGCACATCAAACGTATCGCCGTGAAGTTGGAATAATTTTTGTGTTTTATTAAAATGAGAAAATAATGGATCGTTCATTCCCTCCAACGTTAGATCTACATCGTGCCAACCAATTTCTTTTTCAGCGTGTTTTCTCACTTGGGCCCCTAAGACTTGAGCCAGAAGTTGTGAGCCAAGGCAAATCCCCAAAATTGGTATGTTTTTTTTTAAGGCTTCTTCGATCAATTTCATTTCAACTTTAATATGAGTGTACTTATCGGCCTCATAAACTCCCATATGCCCACCCAAAATAATGAGACCGTTATATTTTTCAACTGAAGGATGTTCTTCTGGATTCCGCTCAAAATTCACATAACGCATCCGTAATCCATGCTCTTTTAGTGTTGGATCAAGTGTTCCAAGAATCTTATAGGCCACATGTTGGAAAACAAGAACTTTTCTCATTATTGTAACGTGCACCCAAACTCAGGATGAGTTGAATCGTAAAAGGCACGTGGGAGATTTTTTGTTTTTAGACCTAACGTTTTCCCTAATAAAGTCGGCCTGGCCTCAATTGAGTACATCCCTTGTTGCCCATCATTTTCTCTAACAATAATATTGGCCATTTTTTTTGCCATAGGAATCTTACTTCGCTCCAAACAAGTATTGATATCAAGACCTACTACAAAGTAACAAGAACAAACCGTTTTTGCGACTGACGGTTGAAGTATATTTGCTTCAATTCCACTCTTTAAGGTTTCTAGACGACTCTTAATAGACGCTTTATCTTTCGTAGGTGGAATATTTCTTCCTATCGGATAATCTGGATCAGCAAAGCACGATATAGCACGCGAGACAAATTCATCAATTTTTGAATTATATTCCCCATCTGTGCCAGTTCGAGCAATCACCATTTTTTGAGTTGGCAACATGATTATTAATTGGCCATTATGTCCAATCGCCAAAAACATGTCCTCAGGAGAAAATGGATAAGGTTTCCCCTGACCATCTTTTACGATTCTATTAAGCCAAATGGACCCACCATAAACTCGCTGTTCATGAATATTTGTAATCACTGTTCCACTTGAGAGATAACCTGGTGAAACGGAAAGTGTTTTTTTTATCCAGTCGTCTGTTAAAATTGTCTTCTCTCCCCACTTACCATTGTTTAAATACATATACCCAATTTTTGCCATATCTCTTGGAGTCGCATAAGTTGATGCCCCTCCATTAAATGTTCCAGTTGCATCTTTTTCAAAGACAAAACTTGTAAGCCCCATTGGCTCAGCAAAATTCTTCCAGGGCATTCGATCATAATCTTTCCCATACACATTTTTAAGAACTCCCATCGTAATTGTTGGCGTTCCTGTAGAATATGTAAATTTATATGCCGGACCTTGAGGAATGAGAGGGGCATTAGCAGCAAAAGTGGCCATATCATAATGACCTTTGCTGTAGAGCATATTCACGACTGAACTATTTTTTACGTCACCAGAATAAAACTCTTCCCAAATAAATCCCGCATCAAGATAGAAAAGATTGCTAACTTTAATTTTTCGATAATTATCATTCATTGAAACTATTGGATAGAGCTCACTTAAATGATCTTCTAAGTTAATTTTTCCCTCACGAACGGCCGTCCCCAACAATGCCCCTGTGATCGTTTTTGAAACCGACCAAAGAATATGTGGACGAAAAGCATTATATTTTGATTCATAATATTCGTATTGAAGTTCACCGTCTTTAATGACAACTAGACCCTCCGTAAAAAAATCTTTTGATGTTGTTGAGAACTGAACAAAATCTTTACACTGCTGTGAGGACATTCTTTCAGCACTATCTGGAGTCACTTCCCAATCTGGAATTGGCCAACGAATCTGTCCTAGATTGCTTGCCTGAAGAGGAAAAGTCATAAGAAGCAAGATTGTAGTCAACGTTTTAATCATGAATTTTTCCTTTTATACATAACTAAATAAAATTGTTCATTGCTTTTTATAAAATTACAACCGAAATAAAAGAATAGCACTTAACTCTACTATTGCGGATTAAAGATTGCATAACAATCATGGAAGAATACTTTGGAAGATGAGTCTATTATGGAAGAAAAATGCCCCCTGAATTTGACTGGCAAATATCTCTTAATTATCGAAGATAATAAAGACATCCAAAACGTGTTGAAAACAGCACTAGAGATTGAAGGATATCTTATATTCACTGCGAACAATGGCAAAGAGGGTCTTGAACAACTTTCAAAAATGCCAATCCCATGTATGGTGTTGTTAGATTTAATGATGCCTATAATGAATGGCTGGGAATTTGCTGATGAGATCAGTAGAGATATCATCTATTCATCAATTCCTATCGTCGTTGTCAGCGCCTTTAATGATAAAAACTTCAATACTGAAAAAAACAATTATATTCAAAAGCCAATTGACCTTGATGCCCTTTTAAAAACCATTTCAAAGCATTGCAAATAACATGGATAATAAGATTGCAATCGTACTTAATGGAGGAGGAGCCAGAGGGAGTTATCAGGTTGGCGTCCTTCGTGCTCTTTATGAAATCGTTAAAAAAGATCAAAATCTTTTTGACATTATTACTGGAAATTCTGCTGGTGCTATTAATGCTATATTCCTCGCGGCCAACGCCGATGACTGGGGAAAATCAACTCAAAAGCTTGTCGATCTATGGCAAAAAATTCATCCTGAAGACGTATATGATATTAATCAGTTCACAATGAGCAATCTTGGAAGTAGGTGGGTGAAAGGGACGATCTTAAAATCGGCCGAAGCGGAATTATCAAACGGCCTGTTAGACACCACGCCTTTAAAAAAACTTTTAGAGCGCAAAGTTGATTTTCACAAGATTCGACAGCATTTTTCTGCCAAAATTCTTTCTGCTGTCAGTTTATCTACTACAAACTATTATTCAGGAGCTACTGTCGTCTATTATGATGGAGATCAAAATATAGCGGATTGGTCAAAACCGTCTCGCCTTTCCTTAAGGGCCGAATTGAGAGTTGAGCATGTCTTGGCATCATCTGCAATACCTCTTTTTTTT
The DNA here is from genome assembly GCA_018060625.1 of Bacteriovorax sp. Classification (GTDB taxonomy): domain Bacteria; phylum Bdellovibrionota; class Bacteriovoracia; order Bacteriovoracales; family Bacteriovoracaceae; genus Bacteriovorax. The sequence continues at coordinate 7,409 of JAGOVS010000002.1, forward strand.
CCTGCTGTTAAAATCAATAGTAGCTATTTTGGAGATGGATGTATTAGGCAGATAACCCCTCTTTCTCCCAGTATTCATCTAGGGGCAAATAAAATCATTACAATCGGAATACGGCATAAAAATAATCTAGAGCAAGTCAAGGCCTTAACCTTAAGGCCTAATCCTAATCCGCCCATAAGCCAAATAGGAGGAGTTATGATGAATGCCATTTTTCTAGATTCGCTTGAGGCTGACGTAGAACGCTTAGAAAAAATGAATGCCATTGTCGAAATGATTGGACCAAAATCCCCATGGCGATATATTCCCATTTTATCACTTGGCCCTTCAAAAGATTTAGGTGCTATGACCACCAAACTCAACCAAGAACTACCTACTTTTATTCGCTACTTCCTAAAAGGCATTGGTGTCACAGGACAATCAGGACTTGATCTATTAAGTTATTTAGCATTTGATTCTTCCTATACAATGCAAGTTGTTGAGCTGGGCTATGAAGACACAATGGCGAAAAAAAATCTCATTTTAAATTTTCTTGATTCATAATTTTATCAATTTTAATGGGTCATTTTTTCTCTTTTCTGATAAATTTACCTAAAATGAATCGGAGTCAAACCCTATGTATTCAAAAATGATATCCTCCCCCATCGGTGAACTTTACTTAGTGGCCACCGAATTGGCCCTTGTCTCACTCGATAATCACAAAAACGACCTTTATAACAGGGCCACCTCGAGTAAAAATCATTATGTCCTTAACAGAACACATGCCCAACTTAATGAATACTTTAATGGTAAACGCTTTGAATTTGATTTACCCCTGGCCCCCTACGGAAGTCCATTTCAAGTGAAAGTTTGGAATGCTTTAAGGGAAATTCCTTACGGTGATGTTTGGAGCTACGGACAACAGGCAAAGTTTATTAAATCACCAAAAGCTTTTCGTGCAGTTGGAGCTGCCAACGGAAAAAACCCACTCCCTATTATAATTCCTTGTCATAGGGTTGTTGGCTCTTCTGGGAAACTTATTGGGTATAGTGGAGGAATAGAAATGAAAATTAATCTACTGAAACACGAAGGCCATCAAATTGATGGCCTTCAGCTAGTTAAATACTAAAACTCTTCATCAAAAACATTAATGATTATGCGTTTCCAAAGTGCCACTTTTTGTTTTTTGGTAACTTCCTTCGTTTTCTTCAAATAAGTGTCCAAAACCGTATGCATCTTTTTGTTATATTCTGAATTATAAATCATAACAAAATTTTCAGTGTCATGAATAAAACTTCTTTTGTTAAAATTAACTGATCCTATAAACGAAACTTTATCATCAACAAGAACGATTTTAGAATGAATAATAACACCTGGTTCAATGTATTCATCAATTTTAAATTTATTTAAAAATTGGTTAATCCCTGCTTTATTGACCTCATTTAAAACAAATGCAGCAGTATCATTTGTAAAATCAATGCGGGTAATTAAAGAAAGTTTAACTCCGCGTGCAACTGCTCGATTCATTGCCTCTCCCATGATTTTAGTAGGTCTAAAATAAGGAGTAGAAATTCGAACACTTTTTTCTGCATGATCAAAAATATCAACATAAAACTTCTCTAACGCAGCATCATCTTTATAAGGAATCGATATAAAATGACGAATAAGTGCATTTTTTTCTGCCCGTTCAAAATATTTCGAATCGGCCGGTGTTTTAGAAACAATATTTTGATTAATTGATCTGATATAAAAATTTTCAGAATCTTTTTGCCAGAGGGTCATATAATGACTGGCCACTTGTTCTGCAAATCCTTTAGAGCGTATTCTCATTTCATAATCTCTCCAAGGCGCATACGCTTCATCATCTCCCTTCTTTGATCCATATTGAACAAGGTCGGGAAGTGCTGAATGATCAGGTTTTTCCATAAAAACAAAACCATCGTGTATATTTCGTCCTCCAATATACACCACATTATCTTTGGGATTATCTGAGAGGGTGATTAAAAGTTTTACGTGCATCGTACGATGGAGTTGAGAAAAATGATCACCAACGGTTCCTCCGTTTGAAATATACTTGTATTCTTGAATTTTAATATTATTTGAGTTTTCAACTAATTCATAAAGCATATGGCGATCTTTTTTATTCGCAATAACATCTGACATCATAATCCGTACTTGTGTTCCATGATCCGCATGCCATTTGGCCAAACGAGCAAGCAACGTTCCATAAAAGTCATGTCTGAAAACAAGATACGAAATAAGAATTGTATTAAGTTTTGGAGCTCTAGAAAAATCAAGCTCAGCATAGGGGTTTAAATCAGTAATAAATTTATCTGATAATTCTTGTCCCAGCAATGTTTCGGCCTTCGCCTTCAATCCATCAATAGGCTCTTCCAAAGTCTTCATATCTTGAATTTCTTCCGGACAAGTCATAGATGAATAATGAGGAGTTAAAAATAAGCTTTCCATCCCTTTCAAGTGACTGGCATCAGGTAATAGGCATGCCTCAAAGCGATTCTGCAAATTTGTCAAAGAACTTTCAGCATTTGAATCATTAACGATTCGAACGCCATAAACCGATTCAGGCTTTAGACTGTCGTTAAAAAATATTTCACAACTTTTAATTTTTTGATTTAACTGAAACGATATTCTTGGTGATCTTCCTGATTGTTCATATAATCGAAAATGATAAGATGTCCCTTTATTGATTTTTTGAGCTAAAAGATTTTTATTAATCTTAAAATCTGAATCACATTTTATTGTAGCTTCAAAAAAGCGAGGCGCTTCTGTTGAATTATTATCAAATAATAGATCTTGCTTATTTATTGGAGTCCAGGCTTTATTCACTAAACCTAATTGATAATCTGTAGTGCCGGCCAAATCTAATTTTAGGGTTCGAACAATTCGTCCTTCGTTCAATGCGTAGCTTTCTGGGTTTTTAATAACCAATTTTTCTTTTTGAATTCGCCAATTTTTCTCAAAACTAATCCATTTCCTTTGAGGTATACCGGAATTCTGATCAGTCGCAAATTGAGAAATCATTGACTCAAGTTCTTTAATTTTCTTTTCATTTTCCGCAATCAGCTGCTGTTTATTGAGAAGCTCTTCTTTTACAATATCTTCCGTTCCTTTTATTTGAATTTGACTTAATAACTTTTTTTCCTGTCCTCTTAAGTAATCAAGGTCAATTTTAATAGAGTATAATTTTTTAAGATTTTCGCTTTCAAAAGCTTGTCCATTGCTGATTGCCATAAAGACAAAAGCAATAGAGCAAAACCCCATTAACATCGTTTTTGTTTTAATAGATCACCCCATTTTATAGTTCATTGCTAATTTGATAGAATTGCCAATTATCATTCCCATTGGAAATCTCAACAACTAAGGATGCTACGTGTAATTTCTATAGTTCCTTTATTCTGCGTAAATAAGGAATTCTTGCTTATGAGAGGGTAACTGCGTGGCCAAAACAACCTTAAGTCCCATTTTGCCAACAATTGATAAATACATCGGAACTCTTGAGACTAGTTCAAACTTAGTCATTTTTAAGGTTATAAAAGCACCTTTTAAAGAAGGTCTCACTTTTTCCACTACCTTTTCAATCTCACGCAAGGTCCCTTCTGGGGGAAGATTCATATCCACAAACAGCCAGTGCACATGATTTTGTAATTCAAAAACTTTAAAATGTTGAATCGATTGATGATGGTGAAAGAACTTGGGATGCTGGAGGCACACTTCACTCATTTCTCCAGGATCAATACCTTCAACACTCAAACCTTTCTCTAAAAGTGCATAGGTTGCACCCCCGGGACTTGAACCAATCTCAAGTGCGTGTTCGCCTGGGCGTAACTCAGCCCCGACGTAATCAATGCCATCCAGAACTTTTAAGTAGGCCCGTGAAGGAGAAATTTCTGGAAGTTGATGAGGAGAAAAGCCTCCAGGCCAAGGAGCGGTTAAAAGTGAGCTTTTAAACTCACCTAAATAATATTGATCTTTCCCATTGGCAGAAACCTTGATGATCTCTAAGGCATAATCACCAAAACGAATCTTTGAGCATTCAAAGATGTCTCCATCTTTAGAATAAAAATGGGCCAATCCACCTAATTGCGTTGCACGAATACGAACCTCTTCTAATGATCCTCTCATCAAAAAACGGCCAAAATGTCTGCAGAAAACGGGTCGAAGAGTCTTTCCAAGAGGTCGAGTTTCTTTAAACGTAAGAAAACCCTCTGTGCTATAAGCAAATCTAAGCTCTGGGTAAATAAGACGTATTTCTTCCTTTAGAAAGCTTTCGCTGCCTGGATTACATAGGAAATAGAAAAAATTTAACTCATCGGTGTTTTGTGACATGAACTGTGATAGATACCATTAAAATGGAAAAATTCAAACGCGTTTATATTGAGATCAGTAATATTTGCAACCTTCAGTGCTCCTTCTGTCCTGTTGTAGACCGCGATAAATTAGTCATGGGCCTAGAACTCTTTGAAAAAATCATCGTTCAAGTGGCCCCTTTCACTGAGCAAGTTTGTCTTCATCTCATGGGGGAACCCTTGGCCCACCCCCAATTTTTAGAGATCGTTAAAATCTGTGAAAAATACCAAGTAAAAATCAATCTAACAACAAATGGAATTCTTCTTAATCGCTACAAAGAACTTCTTTCTGAATCAGCAGCATTTCATCAAATTAATTTTTCGATCCATAGCTTTAAGGATAATTTTAAAGACAAAAGCATAATTCCTTACCTTTTAGATATTCTCAATTTCACAAAATTGGCCTATGAAAGAAGACCAGAACTTTATATCAATTATCGTCTTTGGAATATTTTTGAGACAACGACCCAAAACGAATCTAATAAAGAGATTTTAGCTTCTATTGCACATTTTTTTGGCATCGAAATCAAAGAAGATATCGACGTGGGTTCAATTAAAAGCAAACGCATTTGGAATCGAACTTATCTCCATTTTGATTCACGATTTGAGTGGCCTCATCCGCTTATGCCCATTCAATCCCAAAAAGGATTCTGTCACGCGCTTTCTTCCCATATTGGAATTCACGCTGATGGCACAGTAGTCCCTTGTTGTTTAGATAAAGAAGCAAGGCTTCATTTAGGAAATTGTTCATCGAAATCACTTGAAGACATTTTGAACGGAGTACGGGCACGTACAATGCGTGAAGGGTTTGCTCAAAAAAAGTTGGCAGAAGACCTATGCCAACGTTGCACCTACATCAAGAGATTTCAATGAGTTACTGACCAGCTTTGCTCTGTTAAAGAAATCCCTTAGAATATCCGACAAGTACAGTAGGTTTCCACTTCATGAGGCAGAGTAATGACAGAAGACGAATTACAAAAAAAACGTCAAGAATTTCGAGACACTGAAATTCAAAATAAAATTGCCAATCTCTCAAGTGCTGAAGAATATCGTCAACAGACTTTAAAGGCCAACTACACCCGTAGAAGAGTCAAAGGGGATTTTGGTAAATTCGGTTGGAGCATCATTATTGGCCAAGCAACTTTCCTTGTCTTTTTCTCTGCGCTTTTTGTTATAAGTTATATTCCAAAAACTAAGTTTATCGTCGCGAAAATCTTGCCGTAAAATTGCCAAACAGCTCACTTTTATGAAATAAATTTGATCATGAAAATACTCTTAAGTGTCTGTGGGTCCATTTCTGCTTATAAGTCTCTTGATATTGCAAGAGGGCTTATAAATAATGGCCATGAAGTTAAAGTTATCCTTACCAAAGGTGCACTCAAATTTGTCGTCCCTGAAGTTTTCACATATCTTGGCGCTCTCGATGTCTATCTAGACAGTGATGACTTTCGATATAAAAATGTACTCCATGTAGATCTTGCTAGATGGAGCGATATTTTAGTAATCGCCCCGCTTTCGGCCAACACCCTCTCTCGCCTTGCTCGCGGAGAAGCAAGTGATTTGCTTTCTTCCGTGTTTCTTGCCTACGAGTCCTCAAAACCCATTGCTCTTTTTCCTGCGATGAACTCACTAATGCTGAAACATCCATTCACCCAGGAAAACATTAAGGAACTTAAAAAATTAAAAACGTTAGAAAATATTTTTATTTCTCCAACTAATTCTGGTGTCCTTGCTTGCAACGAAGTGGGACAAGGAAAACTTCCCAGCGTTGATGAAATCATTGCTCTCGTTCCAACCCTAAGAACTCCTTTTAATGAATTATCGTTAAAGAAAAAAATAGTGATTACAACTGGTGCAACTATTTCACCAATGGATCCAGTTCGCTACCTCTCCAATTCATCTTCTGGAATAACAGGGTATCACTTAGCTATATCGGCCTTAAAAAAGGGGTATAATGTTGTCGTGATCGCAGGCAGAAATGCAGTCAAAGATCTAGATCTCTTAAAAAAGCACCCCTCTTATCAACTAATACGCATTACAACAGTTAGTGAAATGCATCACGCGGTACATGCTGAAATTAAAAACGCCGATGCTTACTTATCGGCCGCGGCCATTTCTGATGTGGAATTTGATAGCTCTATTCATAAAATAAAAAAAGAGTGCATGACAGACACACTTCAAATAAAAAAGGCCATTGATATTTTAAAAACCGTCATTGAATTACAAACTCCAAATTTAAAAATAGTCGGCTTTGCAGCTGAAACAATTTTAAGCGATGATGTGTTAACAAAAAAATACCAGTCCAAGCCTGTCGATCTTTTAGTCGCTACAAAAGTTGATAATGGAATGGTCTCTAAAGAACAGCTTCAAGGCTTTAATGTCGACCAGGCAACATACCGCTTCGTTGCAAATGGCATCATCTCGGCAGAAACTACTATAGACAAACAAAATCTTGGAGAAATAATCTTCAATCACATTAATTTTTAAAAACTATGATTAAAATTTTTACAACTAAAAAAGATTACACATCTTATAGATTGGCCCTTAACCATGACTCTGTTGGCATTATTCCTACGATGGGAAACCTGCACGAAGGTCACTTATCCCTTCTGAAAAAATCAGTTGAAGAAAATAAAGTCAGCGTCATTACCATTTTTGTCAACCCAAAGCAATTTGGACCAAATGAAGATTTTGATAAATACCCTCGTACTCTTGATGAGGACTTAGCAAAAATCTCTAATTTAGCACTTCATGAGAAAAATCCCGAAAAAGAAATCTTGGTCTTTTCACCAAGCAATATTGCTGAAATTTATCCTGAGGGATTTAATACAACAATCTCTGTTAAAGGAGTTTCTGAGCGTCTCGAAGGAGCTAAGCGTCCAACACATTTTGATGGTGTTACCACTGTCGTGTATTGTCTTTTTAAAATCATCAAAGCAACTAATGCTTATTTCGGGCAAAAAGATTTTCAACAATGTATTGTTATCCAAAAAATGGTCGCTGATCTAAGCCTAGATATTCATCTTCACATCATGCCTATTATTAGAAACTCTGACGGTTTGGCCCTCTCAAGCCGCAACCAATACCTAAATGAAAACGAAAGAAGGATTGCTCTTCACCTTCCTCACACTCTGAAAAAAATTGAACTCTTATTAAAAACACATAAACCTTATCAAGGATTCATCGAGCAAGAATTACTTGATAACAATTGGGATTATCTTGAAGTCTTAAATGCTACAAACTTAGAACGCCCCTGTGAACTCGCAAAAGAATTAGTGATCATTGGTGTCTACAGACTTGGAACAACTCGACTACTCGACAATATTTTGGTGCATATATTATGATGGATAATGAATTTAACATTGATCAAACTTACCAAGCGACACTTGTCTCTCTTGTTTCACCTAATTTTCCTGATCATACAACTCAAAGTGAATCTGAAAGATCCATGACCGAGTTGCGAGAACTACTTCGAACTTTGGGATTAAAGACAGCTTCAGCACATATTCAAAATAAAAAGGACATTGATCCTGCAACCATTTTAGGCTCTGGAAAGTTAAAAGAAATTGCCGAAATTGCCGAAGCAGAGGGATCAAAACTTTTAGTTTTTGACTTTGAACTCACAGCAAGACAAATTGCAAATATTCGAAAGCTCACAGGTCTTTCAGTCGTAGATAGAGTGCATGTAATTCTCGAAATTTTTGCCAAACATGCTCGAACAAAAGAAGCAAAAATTCAAATTGAAATTGCCCGTCTCCAATACATGCTCCCTCGCCTTGCGGGGTTTTGGACTCACTTAAATCGTCAACGAGGAGGTGTCGGAGTTTTAGGTGGAGAAGGAGAAAAACAAATCGAGCTTGATCGCCGTATCATTCGCGAAAAAATTGAATTTTACAAAGAAGAACTTATTGGACTTGAAAAGCAAAGGGTTGTAAGAAAAAAGCGCCGTGAAAACCAAGCCGTTACAGCGGCCCTCGTGGGTTATACGAATGCTGGAAAATCCTCCATTATGAATCGCCTATGCCGAGTAGACATTCTTGAAGAGAATAAACTCTTTGCAACTCTGGATTCAACTTATCGTATGCTTAATCCAGACACCAAACCGCCCATGATTATGATTGATACTGTTGGTTTTATCTCTAATCTCCCAAATACCTTGATTGATGGTTTTAAGACAACACTCGAATCTGCCCTAGAGGCCGATCTGCTTATCATCGTTTGTGATATTTCAGATCCTCATTATGAGAAGCAGCTGCAAGTAACTAACGATGTTTTAAAAGAACTGGATGTTGAAAACAAAGAACGTCTAATTGTTTTTAATAAAAAAGATCAACTACATGATGATTTGAAGAAGAAAATTATACTTCGAAAATATCCAAATAGCTTTCTCGTTTCTAGTTATGATCCAGAAGACATGAAAGCACTGCGCTCGCATGTTGTTAATTATTTCTTAGACAAACAAGAGCACTACGATCTTTTTATTCCCTATGAAGATGGGGGATCCCATTCGGCAATCCTTTCTAAAACTAACGTAGTAAGCACACATAATCATGAAAAAGGAATTTTTTATCGCATCAGAGTTCCCGATTTTATTTTTGGAAACCTGGGAGTACAGAAATACATTTTAGCTCCCAATGATCCGATGCTTACCGAGCACTTTTGGGATGAATCTCCTCAGACTTAATTACGATTTCAACCTTAAGTATACGGCAAGCAAAAAAATGGCAACCGTGAGCGAAATTCCAATGACGACGGTACGTGTATCTTTATCCATGAGATCTCATCCTTTTTTATAATGAACGCCTATCGATAACTCTCTTTAATTTTCCTGTTCTTCCATTAGACTCGAGTTGATACATTTCGACAATTTCTACTTTAACCGGATGAATTAAGTGACGAGATAAGAGGTCGCCATAGGTCACTTTTTCTTTCTCAAAAGCAATAATCACTCGTTCTACGATATTTAAATCTGTCACGGGCCCAATTCCAGCAATTCTCAAAATAAGCTCATCTTTGTTTTGATAATGCTCAAGAACCATTTGAAACTGAAGCCCACTGAATTCACTTAAGGTTTTTTTAATCATATCCCTTGTGTCTTCAAAGTAGACACTTATTGTTCCTAATCTTGCCGCCTCATCTGATCTTCCCTGTAATTTGAATTTGCGATGAGGAACTCCCTCGTCCTCTATCCACTCTGCCAGATCACCTGCAGGATAGCGAATGATAGGCATAAGCTTTCTGGTGAGATTTGTAATGAGGACTCGTCCCACACGATTGACTTCCCTAATAACCTCACTTGTCTCAGTATCAACAATTTCAATAATATTGGCCCCGTCAAATGGACGGTGTTCACCGTCCCCGCAGGATCGATCTGAGTACCCCAAAAGTCCCGCATCTACACTTGCATAACCAATGGATGCAATCTTTACATCTGGAAACATTTTAATTAGTGCCTCTTTTTGGTCAGGATAAAGTGATTCACCTGCAAAGAGAATTTTTCCAATTTTGACTAATGGATACTTATTCTTCTCTTTTTCATAAAACTCTAAAAGAGTTAATAGAGAAGATGGAACTCCCGCGATCACGTTTATGCAAAATTCTTCTAACGTTTTTAATATTTGATGAGGATCTGTAGCGCCAGCAATGGGAACCTGGAGTAGTTTTTTTGATTCAACGGGAATAGATTGCAATGAATCCTTAATAAATATAAAGGACGAGTAAAGATCTCCAACATAAAAAAGATTAGCAATCCTATCTTTATCATCAATAATTCCCTGATTAATCCCCCATCCAAAGATACTCGTAAAGCTCTGCCACTCCAAAGATGTAAAATAAGAAAATTTTGGAGCACCAGTACTCCCTCCACTCTTGAAGACAATTCCCTCTCTTTCTGTGGAGGTTAACACGTCCCCTTTCCAGAATTGTGCCTGTTCCGTAATGGGCAAATCTGTAATTTGGCCATACGAAACCCCACTATAAAGTTCGCGATAGAAGGGTGAGTTTTTCCTCGCATAATCAATGATTTCATCCAAGGACCATTTCTGCTGTTCCATTTTATATCCTCTGATCAACGACACTTCGAAGCTTTCCCGTATTCGCACTAAAAATAAGTTCGTCTCTATCAACAAGTTTTACTATAAAAAGAATTAGTGCTTCTTTTGTAAAGGAATCATTAAGTTCGCTGTATTCGTTAATGATCACACTTAGTAAATCTTGCTCAGTCATTTCTTTATTGAATTTGTTTTCAATGCTCAAAACAACCGTCTCCTTACCAATATGGCCTGAGCTTAGGAGCTGAACTTGAAATGATCCCTCAAAGTTAAATTGTTCAACTAAAATTTTTTGAAATTTTTGATAACTCAAAAACGTAGCGCCAATTCGAAACACATCGCCCACTCTTCCTAAAAGCTCAAATCGTTTCCCTTTTCTTCCACATTCACAAGTATCACATAAAATCCGCCCCACATCCCCAATTGCGTAGCGCTCGATCTTCTGACCTCGCCTCACCTTTGAAGTAAATAACAAACGCCCAATATCACCTTTTTTGACAGGATGGTCTTTTTCCATTTCGACAACTTCAAGGGAATGCAATCTTTCATGAAGATGATGGACACTCCCGACAGAGAACTCACACTGAAACCCTAACGGACCAGCATCCACTGATCCATAACTCGCAGAACGAATAATTTGAACACCAAATTCATTCTGAAAATAATGTCTTTGTGATTCACTAAAATGCTCACCTCCGTAAAAGATCTTACGTATCCCATGATATTTCTTAAAAACATCCTTATTGACGTTAAAAAGCTGAATAATATAAGAAGGCATTCCCAATAAAGTATCTACTCGATTATCAATAATAACTTGACCAACTTTTAAATAATCCAAGTTCGCACCCATGGGAAAGTGAACTGCTTGGAGTTTTTCTAAAATTGTAAAAAAACTAACGAATCCACCATATAAATTTCCAGCATAAAAAAGATTTATGCATCGATCCTCTTTAGGATCAAGTCCGGCCGCAAAGAGTCCCTCAGCAGCAAGATCCATTTGGCGATGATAATCATCATAAGTAAAAATGGACAACTTAGGGTCACCGGTACTTCCTCCACTGTTAAAGTAGAGATCCGAATAGAATTCATCAACCTTTTGATTTTGAAAATCTTCTTTCTCCATGATTTTCACATTTTCTTGAAAGACTTCTTGTAATGTCATTTCAAAAGAATTTTTGTTTTTCATTAAATTGTAACTGACGGAGTCACTGAAAGATATTCTTTGGCAAAATCGTTCTAAGGCAAACACCCCATCATGAGGTTCACCTATATAAGAATCTGTCATTTCGCCTAAGGATCGAATTCGCTGAACACCTGACAAAAATAGCGACTGAACCAATTCTTCTAATTCCTCTTTTCCTGCAGCCAACCCAACAGTTTGCAGATAAGACTTCAATGGTCGAAGGGAGGAATTCATATTCTTTCGAGAAAGGGGTTTCACCCAAATTGTCCTGAATAGTGGTGATACACTCAGAACCTCAGAGTCCTCAATGAAAATACGCCAATCACTATTTTTCGATTGGATTAACTCACTTTTCCCTAGAATTGAATCAAGTCTCACCTGCTCACTACAAACTGTAAGCTCTGCACTTTCTTGCATATTTGGCAAAACACGTTCAATCTGGGGGGAAATCTCCTCTAAGTGTACTGCTAAGGCGCGAGCAAAAATTCTAAGTTCATCAAAATGACTGTCCTCTAAGAATACACACTGAGGACTTGAGCAGGCCATTTGTTCATTGTTGCAAATTTCATATGCTAACCCCTTCAATACTTCATTATTCATGCTCATTTTTTTAGTTATGTAACCAAAAGAAATTTTATGTCCCCACTCCACAAAGCGCGCATGTTTTGGTGCAAGATCTTTTAAGGACTTTAGACTTTCTTCACTTCCCCACGCCGATACAACATCTGCAATTGATAATAAATCTCTTAAGAAAAGTTGGTCACTCGATGAGATTTTCCCGATTGTCACATATTGCTTTAACAACCCAGTTGTATCCATTAGACACATCTCATGAAAGAATAGGGACGCAAATGCACTATCCTTTCGTGCTAACTTCAAAACGTTCACGTTGCCACTTAACAACCCCTCAAGTACAGCAAGGACCCCAAGCAATGGAGAATTGTTAGGAGTAACGTGGACTAGAACCCCTAAAGGATGCCAAGCTTCAAAATGATTTTCCTTATACAAAATTCTTCTTAACTCAAAGGGAAAATCACTCCCAAGCTCTCTTTTTAGTTTATAACGAAGATTGCTAACTTTTAAAAATTCTTGAAGTGACTTCATGACCTGGGCAACATCTCTTTCGCCCATATTGGCTACGCCACTCAACTCCTTTTCTAACTTTTTATAAAAAAGCTCTTTTTCATTCAGCTTCTTTCCCATTTTTTCAACTAAGTCAAATAACCATTGATGAGAGAAGGCCCCTTGCCCCCAGCTCTGGTAGTCTTGTCTTTTTTCATAAAAATATTTTTTAAAATCTTCATCACTAACAAGAGATCCATTCCAAAGATTATTAAAATGACTCATAAAGATCTACCTTTTAAAAGCTCACTCGCGGCCAGTGCGCAGCTTTTGTTTTTTGAAATACCGGCCCTTCCATGAATTTTAAAATAGGGAGTCAATAGGCCGCAACCACAAGACTCAGGTGCATGAAGTGAGGCCATGTCTCCCATTATAACTGAGTGAGCAGGCATTGAAGTTATATAAGGGGAAACAAAATGCAGAAATCCCAATTGATTAAAACCCAATGGACGCAATGTTTTTACATCCCTGATAAACAAACGTGACCAAACGGGAACATGGAATTGATGATTTTTGCATTCTACATATGGAACACAATGTTCAACTGAACCAAATCCATCGCGAAGTCTCTCATTTGGAATTCCAAGCATATCTTCTACAAGCGCATAGAATAACTCTTTCGAAATGGCCTTATCGGCATTCCCCTTCCACCCACCGCCAAGAAAAACTAAAGAATCAGGATGAAGCTTAATTGGAGAAATTCCTAACTTTTTCATCCTCTCTAAAGCAAAAAATAAAAAAGCAGGAAAACCAAATATCCTCACGGGTATTTTAGATTTAGAAAATTTTATAAGAGATTCTATTGTTCCAAAACAATCAAATTCATGCTCTCCTGATCCTGTTAACTTGAGAGCATAAAAGACCTCTTGAATAGGGGCATATTTACATAAAAAATTATCAGTATAGGCCGTGCCCAATTTGGAGGAGCAATCTGTCTCGTAACTAAAAAGCACATAATTACATTTTTGCTCTGGTGTAATCCATTTATAATACTCGAAGATGGAATCCACCATTTTCTGGGCAGCTTTAATAGTCCATTCATCAAAAAAAATTTGTGATTTTTGTCCTGTTGTACCCGAAGAAGTTAAATGCAAGAAAACATCTTCTTTTTGTATAGTCAGAATTTCATGGGATTTGAAAAAATGTGCCCATAGATGAGGAATCAATAGGCAGTCATCTATAGTTTTTATATCGTCAACTTGAAACTTTATTGAAGCGGCCAATTTATTATAAAAATCGCAATTTTCTAAATGCCAGATTGTAATTTCTTTCATCGCCTGGATAAAATCGTCATCTTGATTCTGACCTAACAGATAAGGGGAGGTTTGTTCACAAACCTTTTGGACTGTTTTTAGTTTTTTTGAATGTGGAACATCAACTTTTTGATTCATATACAACCTCAATAGTGTCTAGATTGACTCGTTTCCAGGCATCTACATACTGGTCAATGAAGGGTTTAAACTGAGAAACAACGGCCATTCCATGAAAGTTAAGCGGCTCCATTGTTCTGCTCATGACTATGTAATCTTCAAAGTTTTGATTCACCTCTCTCATCGCAGGATAAATCGCTGAAGGGAGAAATTGTCCGGTTAAAAGTGTATCAATCAGAGATGTATGTTTGATATTAACTAACACTTCAATGTACGAAACTCCAATATCATCCAGTTGCATATACAAACTAGGCAATCTCCCATTTAAAATTGAAAATTGATTTGTTGCCTTGATAAAAGTGCAATAACCATCACGCTTACTAAAATATGCAAAAATATCCATTCGACCTTTTTTTTCCGATATAAGCATATTTGGCGAATGAAAGGGAAAAAAACGATCGTCAGGATCAGGGAATTGCTCAGTAAATTTTCTATAGACAAAATTAGGCGCTCTTATAATCTCAAATTCCCAATCACTTTCAAATTCTTGATAGGATATTGCCTGAGCCTCCATTCTTATTGGAATTTCAATTTGCGGAACTAGCCTTTTTAAAATCTCAAAAAGTGGCATGATTTTGGAAGAGGCATTGGCCACGGGGATACGCTTCTCTAAAATATTTTCTCTAAATTTAGCAAAAAGCGTAACTGTCTCATAATGATGAAGTCGATGAGCATTTGGAAAAATGCCTAATGGGAGATAATTATTTTTAATAAAAATCAGCTGCGGTCCAACTGCAATTGTTCTCGTTGTTGCATACAGTGAATTAAGACGTGAGTCTTTATTTAAAAAAAAATCACTCACGAATTCAACTAGGCTATTGCCTATTTTATGTCTCTGAAAAGTTGGATGAACAACAAGGCCTGTGAGTTTACCAATCTTATTAAAAGTATCCATTTCTACAATCAGAACACCCGCCAGATTGTTATTAAGAAGATCTCTTGCGACCATGCATAAATGTGTTTCTTTATTCTTAATTGATCGTTTTAGAAGATCTGGATCTGTCCCGTAATTAATAGGGTATTTTCTACCATAAACAGCTCGGTAAAGATTGATAACGTCATCGACATCGCTGATTTTAGCTTCTTCAATATTAAATTTTATTAGATTTTCCATAAAGATCCTTTTAAAAATTTAGGCATTGCTAGGGCAATGACAATGACAATGCACCCACTCAATTTTGCAAAATTAGGCATATACACATGTGGAAATAGCAAACCTGAAAATCCAAAAGAAAGAGGAATTGTTGCCGCACTGATAATATTGACAGCGCTCATGACAGCAGGAAGCTCATGGGCGAGAGTTGCTGATTGAAAATAAGTGAGCACTTGAATATTGAGAAAAGTGCTTATGGCCCCAACTGCAAAGAGAATACCGGCCCCTTGCCAAGAAAATTGTGAATAAGCAAATAGGAGTAAGAATACTCCAAATAAAAATGAGACGAAAGCAATCATGGTCATTCTTTTTTCGTCTTTGACTCGAAAACTTGCTATCGACAAGTATAACCCCGTTAAGAAAGCACCCAGTCCCATTGAACCTTCAATCATTGCTAATGAGCTTGCATCTCCTAAATATTTATTTTGTACAAACCAAGGGATCATGACCAAGAGTGGAGTAAAAACAAGATTAAGAAATAAAAAACTGCCTAGCATATTTGCGATTTCTGGATACTTTCTCAAAACCTCCATTGTCCCTATGCTCTTTTCTTCATCCCATTCCTTTCTCTCATCTTCATTTGGTTTTATTTTAATCCCTAATTGTAAAAAGCCGGCCCATAGAAAACTTAATCCATTAATTAAAATGAGCGTTTTAAAATCAACAAAATTTAAAATAAAAATGGCGAACATTGCTCCGAGGATTGTTGAGATCGAAAGACTTGTATCTATGAGTGCATTAAGTCCCATAACTTTTTCTTCATTAACCAACTTAGGAGGTAATGATAGAATGGCGGGAGTGAAAAGACTTGACCCAAGACCCACCAAGAAACCAGATACGAATAGAGCAGTTAGGAGTTTATCGCCATCAAGCGATCGCATCCCAAGTAAAGAATAAAGAGACAAAAGTACAATTGCCCTAAAAAATTCAGAAGCAATGACCGTGTTTAAAACTCCCAAGCGCTTAATCACATGAACAGAATGAAATGACATTAACAAATGTGGTAAAAAGCAAACTGCCATATACCAAGGAATAATATTAATAGAAAATTTCTGAGCGAGATACCAGATAAGACCTATGGACATCATCTTGTCACAGATGGTGGAGACCAATTGTGAAGCAAAGACCAAGAGGGCATTTTTGTCCTTTAAAACTGTTAAATTGATAGTACTCATTCGGGCATTTTAAAAGGAGAACGACACTTCTAACAGAAAGAAAGTTTTAACATTGAAAATTTTAGTCGATTAATGATAGCAAGCGAGTGGCTAATTGACTCGCCACTAATGGCTTTGGCAAAAAAATCTTCACTCTCTTTTCAATAATTTGACGCTCTGACTCTTCACCCAATGCAACAAGTTTGTTTTTTGGCCACAAATGACATAATTCGTCTAAATGATGGGCCACCGTAGAGACATCGAAAATAACGAGATCAGGCGCTAAGTCATCTAAAAGATAGAAGTTGTTTTCTAGTGTGGCCACGGTATAAACCTGGGCCCCTTTCGCTCTTAAAGCAAATTCCATGGTTGAACGTAAAAATTCAACCTTATCAATGTAAAAAAATTTTCTAAGAGACTCTTCCGTCTTTACCATAGGGCTATTTTCTTGTTACTCTTGGCAAATGTCAAACAACGTTCAAGTCATAGACAATATTTCTGGTTCTATTCTTTTTGAAACCAGTGTCGAAAAATTAAATGAAGCTTATGCTTTTGCAGAAATGATGGAAAATGAGGGACTGGATATTAATATCCTAGCTCCCGGATTAGCTGAAACACTTATCAGTTCACTGGGGGCAGACGCTCAAGAAATCGCCGACTACAAACGAGGTCTCGACTCTGAAATTGCTTCACATGAAGATGATTCAGGCTGTGCAATCTGTCCACCAACTCAGACCAGTAATTCTCCATAACCTAAATTTTAATTGATAAATTCAAAAATAAGAATATCTCTTTGCTTGTTCTTGGGAGTACATTCTGCTGCAACTGTTTGAGTTGTAAAATGTTCTTTATATCCGCACTCATTCATTGAAGTTATGAATTTTTGTACATAGGCCCTTCCTGGATCGGCCAGAATCATTTTTCCACCAGGCTTCAAGAATGCAATTAGTGCCTTTGCTACTTCCATTGGATGCTGGCTTTCATAAAGAATATCAGATCCCAAAACCAAATCAAAAAGTCCTAAATCTGTTTTTGTACGCTCTATTTCATTTCGCCAATTCATCACTCTGTAAGGAAAGAAACATCTATTGTTCTTTTGATTCACATCTAAAAACAAGGGAACATCCTCATGAAAGTCTGTTGCTATTATGTCTCCTCCTTTCTTAGAAACTAAAAAGGAAGGAAGAGCAAGACCACAACCAATTTCCAAGACTCGTTTATTCTTTAAATCCAAATTTTGAATATGCTGACTTAAACCTATTCCAGCTTCCCACAAAACTCCAAAATAAGGGCAATACTCTTCGGCCAAAGAATTATCTTGGTCATCTTCACCAAAAAATGCGCAAAGAGTATCAATACTTTCATCCAAATCTCGAATCGAAGTCATCTCAAATCCGAGTACATTTATATTTTTTAGCTGATATTCATAACCATGTTTACTTTTCAATCTCTTTTTCCAATGCTTAAGATTTTCTAAAATTATATAACGTTTTCCTTAACCCTGAAATATTTTATTTAAGAGTAAATTGAAAAATATTCATGTTCCAATATAAATGTAGAACCGCCTCAGTGTTAAATTTATTATGGAGATTTGAAATGATTTTAATAAATCCTAAGCTACTTGCCACAATACTTTTTTGCATTTGTATCAATACTTTTTCATCAGAAGGTATCGACAAAGATTTTTCACGAAATAATCTAGAAAAGATACATCTAGGTCACAATGAAATCATTCTCACTTTCGATGATGGTCCAAATCCCGGTGTTACAAATAAAATTCTGGATATATTACTCGAACATAATATTCAAGCAACATTTTTTGTCATAGGAAAAAATGCCTTAGCATACCCTGAAATCATGAAGCGAATTATTGATGAGGGACATATTGTGGGAAATCATTCAATGTCCCATATTCCACTTAAAAATTTAGATCCTCTCAACTGGAAAGAGACTGTCAGAAATGAGATTTTAGATGCTCATGGAGTTCTCCTTCCATTCATGAGCAATAACAAACATTTTTATTTTCGTGCGCCAGAAGCCGCTTGGGCCCAAAAGTATGCTGCTTTTCTAAACGAGAATGAGACAGGGAAACAATACATTGGTCCGATACTTTGGGATATAGGAGGTGAACTTGAAATAAAAAATGACATCTACCTTCAAGCTGCTGATTGGGAATGCTGGTCAAAAAAAATTTCCATCGAGAATTGTATGAGCGGATATTTAAATGATGCTCAAAATAAAAAAGGTGGAGTTGTACTTATGCATGACTTAAGAAAACAATCAGTTCAACTCCTAAGTTATCTGATTCCAGAACTTCAAGATCGTGGTTTTACTTTTTCTACACTCAATGATGTCTTGTGGAAATAACTAAAATGATTCTTTGGAAGACTGACTAAGAGGAATCAAGTGAATGCCAAGATTGTACACTCTGGTTTTTTCCCCTTCACCCATAAATTCAGACATTCTCATTCGAAATTTCTTTATTTCTGCTTTTGCTTCCTTTAATCTGTCTTCATTAATGGCCACAGTAATCGAAGTAATGTCCCTCTCGTTTACATTGTCATTTTCAAGAGAAACAATCGTTTTTTCCAAAATTTGTTTTTGAAAGTGCCGAATTCCCGCAGATGCAATATCTGTTGAAGTTGAAAGATGAGTTGCTGTTCTATAAAGCTTTCCATCCTCATTGCGATCTAAAATCTCTAATCTTAAAAGTCTCTCTACTCCCAACTTTGCTTCTAATTCGCTAATTGAGAGCATCTTCCCAATCCATTTATAATCTTCCTTGAAGTTCTTAATATAAAGTAATTGAGTTATCCCGTAGTGGTACCACTCTTTCATTGCATTAAAGCAATCAATACCTAATTCTCTTTCTTTTTTCCTGACATCAGTCTGGTTAATTTGCTGAGGGAGGTAAAATGAGTAAAGGACCTCTCGCTCTTCTGGTCCTAAAACCAAAGCATCTGCTATTCTCACTGCAAGATTAAATGTTAATTTTCTTTGACCAGATAAAATTCTGGATAACACTGCAGGGCTTACATCCACGATTCGTGCAAATGCTCGCATTGAAAAAAGAGGATTTTTTTTAGTTTTCTCCGCAAGTAGGTTTTCCAGCCAACACTGAGAAGGTGAACGTTCGATCTCTGCCATTATATTTTTTTTCATGATTTTATTATCACTCAATTTTTAAAATTTAAAAGTTTTTTGGCAACAAGGTGTAGACTAGTTAATACCCGAGCAGAGGACCAGGAGATTAAAAAGAGTGTATTACTCAGGAAACGGGCCGTTACCCAAAAGAAACATCCGATTAAATAAGGTGGGATACACAATCAACGAGGTATGGATTTTAGCAGAAATTAAGAAGGTGTATAATTATCTTATAATTGCTTTAGATTACTTGTTGATCATTATCTTTTGGGGAAAATATGAGACTCATTCATTGGCCATTTATCTGGCTCCTTATCTCAACGCTTCACTGTTCTTTCTTGCTTGCAAAAGAATCTGAAAAAAAACATGGTGAACATAAACGAGACTCAGGTGTAATTAAGCCCGATCAATCGCTAGATTTCCTCAAAAAAGGGAATCGTCGCTTTTTTCAAGCACACTTATCTAATGCAGGAATCGGAAAAAAAGACCGTGAAAAATTAGTTTCAGGGCAAAAACCTCACGCCATCATTTTATCTTGTAGCGATTCACGTGTTCCTCCAGAAATTGTTTTTGATCAAAAACTAGGAGAAATTTTTGTCGTTAGAACTGCAGGACAATCTCTTGGTGCTTCGGCAATTGCCAGCATTGAATACGCCGTCTCCCATCTAGGAAGTAATCTCATCGTAGTTATGGGGCATGAGTCATGTGGCGCTGTTAAGGCGGCACTTGAGACTCTCAAAGGTGGCGATGCTGGAAGCCTGTGGCTTAACCAACTCGTTAAAGACCTACATCCTCATTTAAAACGTTTTTCAGAACTATCGCGAACAGATGGAGTCTTGGTTGAAAGTTGGGCCAATGTTGAAGGAGTGGCGAGGGATTTGATCGAGCGCTCTGAAATCATAAGAAAACTAGTTGAATCTAAAGAAGTGAGAATTCAAAATGCACTTTATCATTTAGGCACTGGCGAGGTTGAATGGCGCTGATTTATTAAGTTCAAATAAAAACTTTAACAAGGATTTTTTATGCCCTCCAAATTTTCATTGCTCGGTATCTACCTCTGTCTTATGCTCTTGAATGCTGCTTTCGCCAAAGACGGCCATGTTGATACAAAATCATCAAATCACACTGCTACCCAAGAAAAGCACGACGAACACAAGCGCGAGGCCGGCCCCGTAGAAGCAGACAAGTCACTAGGTTTTCTAAAAAATGGAAATACACGCTTTATGAAAGCTCACGTTCGTAAAGATGGCGCAAGTAAATCTGATCGCGAGAGGCTCAGCTCTGGTCAAAAACCACATGCTATTGTCCTTTCATGTAGCGACTCACGTGTTCCACCTGAAATCGTCTTTGATCAAAAACTAGGGGAAATATTTGTTGTTCGAACTGCGGGGCAATCTCTTGATGCTTCGGCCATTGCCAGCATTGAATACGCTGTCTCCCACTTAGGAAGTAATCTCATCGTTGTGATGGGCCATGAATCTTGTGGTGCTGTTAAGGCCGCTCTTGGAACTCTCAAAGGTGGGGATGCTGGAAGTCCTTGGCTTAATAAGCTCGTCGCTGATCTTCATCCTCATTTGAAGCGATACTCAGAAACTCCTCCATCACAAGGTGTATTGGCAGAGAGCTGGAGTAATGTCGAAGGTGTTGCACTCGATCTAATCGAGCAATCAGAAATAATCAAAAAATTAGTTCAATCCGGAGAAGTGAAGATTCAAAACGCTCTTTATCATTTAGATTCGGGGTCGGTTGAGTGGAGATAGTTTTTTACAAGTGCGATTCAATTTATATAAAGACACAAAAAAAAGGCCCTCCGAAGAGGGCCAATTCATACATTCAAGTGGGTTAAACTCGGCAGTATTACTTCAAGTCTTTAAATTTATCAGCAAGAGTAGCTGTTCTTACTTTTTCAGTCGTTTTGTATTCACCACCGTGAGCAGCTGCTTTCATTGATAGAGCGATTTTTTTAGCCTCTTTATCAACTGAAATAACCATTGATTTTGGCTTGTCACCTTTTTTGATGACATCAGATGGCTTTTCAACTCTGTCTTCAGAAAGTTCAGAAATATGGATCAATCCTTCAATTCCAGTCTCAAGCTCTACAAAAGCTCCAAAGTCAGTTACACGAACAACCTCAGCTTCAACAACTGTTCCAACCGGGAATCTTGATTCAATTTTCTTCCATGGATCTTCTTCTAGTTGTTTAAGACCTAGAGAGAATTTTTGATTTTCTTTATCAACAGCTAAAACCATCGTTTCAACAGTTTGACCTTCTTTGAACTCTTCCGCTAGGTTGATGTTCTTTCTTGTCCAAGAAATATCAGAAACATGGATAAGGGCATCCATATCTTCGCCAACTTCAACGAATACACCGAAGTCTACGATTGATTTAACTTTTCCTTTTAACTTATCGCCTACTTTATATTTTGCAATTAAAGCATCCCATGGATTTGGTTGAAGTTGTTTTAGACCAAGAGAAATTCTCTTGTTTTCAACATCTACATCCAAGACTTGAGCTTCGATTCTCTCACCAGCATTGAAGTGCTTCGTTGGGTTTTTAATTTTGTTTGTCCAAGACATTTCAGAAACGTGGATTAACCCTTCGATTCCGTCGTCAAGCTCAATAAACACACCGTAATCTTTTACAGAAACGATTTCACCAGCAACTTTTGTTCCTGGGATGTATTTAGACTTAGCTTCTTCCCATGGATTTGCTTGAACTTGCTTTAAGCCGAGAGACACTCTTTCTTTATCAGTGTCGAATTTAAGAATCTTAACTTCGATTTCGTCTCCGATGTTAAGGATGTTGCTTGGGTGCTTAACTCTTCCCCATGACATATCTGTAATGTGAAGAAGTCCGTCAATACCACCAAGATCGATGAATGCACCGTAGTCTGTGATGTTTTTAACGATCCCTTTAACAACCATTCCTTCTTCGATTTGAGAAAGAATTTCACCGCGCATTTTTCCACGCTCTTCAGCAAGGATAGCACGACGTGAAAGAACGATGTTCCCACGTTTTTTGTTGAACTTAATAACTTTGAATTCCATTGATTTCCCAATGTACTTATCAAGGTATCTTGTTGGACGGATGTCAATTTGTGATCCTGGAAGGAACGCCTTAACACCGATATCAACTGATAGACCGCCTTTAACTTTAGCGATAACAGTACCAGTTAATGGTTCACCTGATTCACAAGCAAGTGAGATTCTATCCCATGCTTTAAGAATTTCAGCTTTATCCTTAGAAAGGATAAGATTCCCCATATTTGATTCTAATTTTTCCAAGTAAACTTCGATAAGATCCCCTGCTTTAATTTTCAGAGAGCCATCGTAGTTTTGGAATTCTTTTACAGAGACAAGACCTTCTTGTTTGTAGCCAATGTCCACTGTTACGTAATCTTGACCGATGTTAATGATTGTTCCTTTGAACACTTCACCTTCTTCAAAATTTTTAGAAACGCTAGATCCGAGTAATTCACTAAAATCCGTTGTAATGACAGTTTCTACGTCTTCACCAATGACGACGTCGTACCCTTTCATCCAATTTTGTTTTAGTTCTTGTTTTTGAGCCATAAATACCTCTAGAGAAATTTTTTTACCGACGACTTAGTCGCCTAAGGGCCGGCCCCAGCGTAACTTTAAAAAAGTGTAACTAGATTTGAAGCTGCAATATACTGTTTCCGGGGAGCGTTGTCCAGTGATGCAGTGGTTTTAAGGTCATTTTTTCCGAAATAAACGGGCCCTTCTCAAAACAGTTCGGCTATAGAGAGATAAAAGTTGGGTCTTATAGGTCTTGTAGGAATGCTCTTTCTCAATAAAATATTTATAAAGCCGAGTTTTTTCTTTAAAAACAGCATTTCCCAGAATTATTTTTTCCCACTTATCTCTAAGCTCCCTTGCGTCAAAAAGTTTATAAGTCTCCCCAACTCCCTCAAACTCCTCTATGAGATCCTTTGTACAAAAATTTCGGGCAAGGATTGCAGGAACTTCATTCATTAGCGCAGAAATGGCAAAATCCTCGATTAACTCTTGGGCCCCATTACTAATCCACAAATTGAGATGTGTTATGACCCCAACAATATCCTTCGTCGTAACAAAAAGCACATCCTCTTCAAGCTCTTGCTCCTGAATCTGTTGGACAATGTGTGGAAGAATATTAATTGACTTAAACTCTACTGCCGAAATCAAAATAAGTTTGCACTTTTTCCCCCCGGGCAATTTTTCATTTAAGACTTTTAGAGCTGACAATAAGGGTGTTAATTGAAAAATATCAGAAATTTCCGGAGACACATATGTTCCCGCCAAAAAATAATCTTTGTACAAATCAAAGTTAAGTGCCATCACTTCAGGCTCGGAGGCCCCTTCCATTTTAATCCCCATTCCAAAATATTCTATTTTCTTGAGCGGTAATCCTAAATTCCCAACAGCATCTTGGATAAGATTTTTATTCGCTAAAATAAGGGAGTCTATCCGAGAAATAAGTGGGCGATACCAAAAACGTTGAAGTGGTTTATCAATAACATGATCTTGAGTAATCACTAAAGCAGTCAAGTTTTCCGCTTTTAACTGAACACTTAAAGAAAATAGTAAATTGAAATCATAACAGTGAACAATGTCAATCTTAGCAATTTTGTTAATATGAGAGAGAGGAAAATGCTTATGAAAACTTAGGAAGCGATTAAAAAAATGCTCCTTGAATGGGATGATTTCTATTTCTAAACTACGAGCGAAACTGGCCAAAAATGAATTTTCATAAGTGCAAAGATAAATATTATAACCATGCTTTTTTGCCAATACGATGTCTCTAAAAGCAAATCGCTCTTTGGTGCTCCAATCTCTTGTTGGAAGGAGATACAGAATATTGCGCGCGTACTTATTGACCAATTTTAATTCCTTATTTCACAAAGACACCTGGTTTATATTCAACCAACTCTCCATAAATAGAACCTAATTTTACCTTGGCCTGAAACTTTAAAAATCGTTTTCCCTCATCTTTTGCAAACCAAAAATTAATATCTCCGCTTTTTTGCAATACACCTGGAAAATGTGTTTCTGCTTTTAAGCGGTAGGCAGACACATCTTGGCCATTAACAGAAATCATCTCTTCTCCCTCAACTTCTGTTTTTAAAAGCCAAGTCTCTCCCCTTGTTGAAACTGGAAAATCATATTTATCCCCTTTTTTTAGAGGCAACCCGCGAACAAACTGGAGTGCTGAGAAGGAATCTTGCAGATAATGAGGAATATATCTTTCCAGGTGCTCATTTTTATCGGCCCCTACTTTTACCCGTTTATACCAAGTCAGTACTTTTGATTGTTTATGATCAAAAAGTTGAAGGTCATCGACATTTTGCTTTTTCTCTCTTTGAATTAAGGAGTATTTTATAGGGAGGTATTTCTCTTTATCAATGAAAGACTCGAGAGTATCATCCAACCAATAGAAATAACTATAAGCTTCTTTTGACTTGAATCGAGCAAAGTAATGATAAGCTAATGAATCCCCCATCTTGACGATATCTTTTGAAGTCAAAGTGATATATCCAGCGATGACTCCTAAATATGAAATCGCAATTATGGATTGTTCTCCCTTATAAAAAATTGGTTTAAATTTTTCCCAAATCGGTTTAGAGACAACATCATAGTCTTTATATAATTTGGGGAAATCTTCTGGATAAAGTGAATCTCCCGTTATATCTGATTGCCCTTCTATTAAAACTTCTGAATCGAGCTTTTCAGCTTCTTTTGCCCTTTTTAACAGCTCTTTCTTCTTAGGTGCAGGAGGCCCCATAATCAAGACCGTTTTAGTCTGAACTTCTTCCTTGAGTTTTATCGATTCTGGAGCCTCAACTTTTGCCTCATTCGCTTTCTGCTTCTTGTTCTTCTTTGATTTTTTAGTATCTAACACTACTGAAACGACTTCTTCTTTCTTGCTTTCTGTAACATCTTTAGCTTTGTATTTCTCAGCTTCGGATTGTTCAATATCAAACATATTAACTAGATCTTTTTTTTCTGTATCACTCATTAAACGTTTTTTCTCTTCCTCGAAGCTTCCACATGAGCTAAGTAAAACTAAAGAAAAGAAAAAGATAAATTTTAATTTCATAATCTACATCCGTTAATAAATATTTTTAAAGCAAGAATCAATAAGCTCTTTTGTTTCCTTTTCACCATTTAAAAAATAAAGTTCTACTTCTAAAAAAACAATTGTATCATCATTAATTATTTTTTTTAACCGAACAATATCCTTTTCAGTTGTGACAATCAGGGCATCTTCACTTTTTGCATAAGAAAGAAGAGCATTGATTTCGTCTAGTTTGAAAAAGTGATGATCAGGAAACGATTCTGTCACTAAAATCTCTGCTCCAAGATCTTCTATTAATTTATAGAAAGATAAGGGATTGGCGATTCCGGCCATACAGATCACTTTTCGATTTCTAATTTGATCTAAAGTCAAAACGCGGACATTGGAGGAATTATAAAAACCATTTGGACGATAACCAAATTCTGCAAACTGAATCCCATTGGGCAAATGAGGTAAAATAAGATCCTTCAACTTTTGAATTCTTAAAGCACTGGCCATATCGGCCCTACCAATAACAACGAGATCAGCGTCTTTCAAAGCTTGAAAACCCTCGCGCATATAACCTAATGGTGCCACATTGTATCGAGAAAATGGCATTAGAGCATCAAAGAGGACAATATTCATTTTTCGCTTTATCTTTATGTGCTGGTGCCCATCATCAAGAAGCACGACATCTGGTTCAACTTTGGGGAAATAAAAACTCAAATTTTCGCTTCGTTTTTTGCCCACGACAATTGTTGCATCCTCAAGACGTCTTGCAAGAAGTAGTGCCTCGTCACCATAATCAATAGGGTCAGGATTTATTACCTGGCCGGCATGAAGCAGTCCACTAGAGCGCTCTAGCTTTCCTTTATACCCTCGCATTAGAATCATCACTCGTTTATTTTTAGAATGAAGGTACTGAGAGAGCCATAACGTAAAGGGGGTTTTTCCTGTGCCACCAAAAGTTAGATTACCTACTGAGATAATAGGTACACTGAATGAGCTTTGTTTTAAAATCCCATAGTCATAGCAAATCCTGCGAGTGTAATAGATGAAACTCCACAACCATGAAGGTGGAGAAAGAATGATTTTTTTAAGAAGTGGTATCTGGTTTTTTTCCATAAGAATTTTTGATTACAGAGGCCATATATTCAGGGATGTTCTTCCCCTCACCTCGGACAAGTTGTTTAGTTTCTTTTAATTGTTCTTTAAGCACGCGACTCTTCTCTTTATTATAGTACCAAAATTTAAAATGAGACACGATATTATATGCCGTCACTTGATCCTGGAGGAGTTCAGGGAAAACCGTGCTGTTTTGTATGATATTTGCAAGACTGATATGTCCCCTGTACTTTACAAAGACTTCATAAATAAATTGATTGAGCAAAGAAGTCTTATAACAAACAATTGTCGGTACTTCAAATAAGGCGCATGTTAATGTCACTGTCCCGCTTGCAGCAAATGAAAAATCTGCTTCTTTTAAGGCCAGTACCAGCTCATCATTCCCATAAACTTTCTCAAATAAATGCTCGAAAGAATCGAAGAGATTTTGTCTAATACTTGAGGATTTAACAATTGAAACCTTTAGAGGAAATTCTTTTTTTAATTCTTTAATCGCTTCAATAAATGGAGGCAGCAGTGTCTCAACTTCAAATTGCCTCGAGCCTGGCAATAAAAGAAGTCGTATCGGTCGAGATAATTCTTTAGAGTTAAAAGTCTCCAGCTCTTTTTGATAAGTTGTCCAGAGAGGATGATCAATACTTATAACCCTTTTCACTCCACGTTCTTGAAACCACTTTTTTTCGAATGGGATGATCGTAAAAAGTGTATGCACACACTGACTCAGCTTCTTTACTCGATATTCTTTCCAGGCCCAGGCCTGTGGAGCGACATAATAAAGAACTTCCACTCCTTGCTTTTTTAATTTTCCGGCCAATTTCAAATTGAAGGACTGATAATCCACTAAAATGGCCACTTTCGTTTGCCGTTCTTGAACTACTCTGAGAATGCGATCCATCGCCTTTAAA
The DNA here is from genome assembly GCA_018060625.1 of Bacteriovorax sp. Lineage (GTDB taxonomy): Bacteria > Bdellovibrionota > Bacteriovoracia > Bacteriovoracales > Bacteriovoracaceae > Bacteriovorax. Next base: position 35,076 of record JAGOVS010000002.1, read on the forward strand.
TAAAAAGGAATTTTAGTGATTACACCACTATATCCCCATGAGGAAAAATCATTGAGGTGATAAAGAAGTTCAAGACCAGCACCACTTAATTCATCACCGCCTACTCCATAAAAATGAGTCTCTGGAGAATGTTTTTTCAGCTCAGAAAAAAAACTCATAGCGTGTTCTTCTCCCGATTTCTCTCCCGTAATGATCAAGCATGATTGCATTATATTACAACCTCTTTCCCGCTCTCCACACTCTCGATAACTTTATCAATGAGCGCAACGGCCAATAGACCATCTTCTAGCGAAACAATCGGTTCTTTATGATTCAAGATTGATTCATAAAAATGTTTATGCTCGAGCATGAGATGATCTCTCTTTTCATACTTATCTAAACTTACGTACTCAGGTCCAGTATTGGCCCCTAGTGCTTCTTGAATTTCATTTTTCATTAAATCAACTAAAAGAGTTCCCGACTTGTTAGAAATTTCTAACTCTCGCACTTCTTTAGTTTGATTTCTACCAACTGTTATTGTCGCTCGATGACCCGATTGAAATTTAAAATTCGACGAGACGTAATCATAACGATTAGTCCTCATTTTAAAACCAACAGATTCAACGCTTATGGGTGTTTCTCCAAAAAGATAAACAAGAAGATCAAGATCATGAATCATTAAATCCTGAACAACATCTACATCTGTTGCTCTTCCCTTAAAAGGGGCCACTCTTTTTAAGGTGATATGTGCGGGGGAGTTGAAAAATTGTTTATAATTTTCTTTTCTTTCCCAAGCCTGGTGAAATCTTTCGGAATGCCCTACCTGTAAAACGAGTTCTTTGTTTTTTAAAAGCTCTTTGAGCTTAAGGGACTGGGGAGTTGTCTCAGTAACTGGTTTTTCGCAAAAAACGTGTTTATTATGATTGAGTAGGTATTCAACGAGCTCAAAATGAAATGTTGTAGGTGTCACAACAAAAGCAGCATCGATATCATTAATACACTCTGAGATATCCTCAACCACAATAACTTGAGGATGTGCCACTTTCGCAGCTTCTCTTCCCGCTGGAAATTTTTCTACAATGTATTTAAGCTCTGCCCTTTCAGGAAAGCATTCAGCTTTTTGAGCATGCCATTTTCCTAAATGACCATAACCTACAATTGCTACTTTTATTTTGGCCACTAGAAATCCTTATGAGTTAAACGGTGCTATTCCAATTTCTGTTTTTTTGATTTGCTCAACCATCTCTTGAACGACACGATTGTCTTTATATTCGGCCATTAAATCTGCATGATCAACAAAGGCCCGTGGAGATAAGGCAGAAGCTTCCATTGAACGGTAAAAATCTACCACTTCTGAAATTTCTTGCTTTGAATAACCTTGTCTGCGCATTCCAATGATATTTATTCCTTTTAAATAAACTCTATTCCCCATGGCCGTACAAAAGACCGGAATATCGCGATCAATTGCCGATGCTCCTCCAATATATGCTCCTCGTCCTAAAGTGACGAATTGAGAAATTTGGGTTCCTCCTCCAATAATAACTCGATCACCAATCTTTACGTGTCCTGCAAAATTAGTAGAGTTAGCAAAGGTACAATTGTTTCCAATGACAACATCGTGCCCAGCATGGACATAGGCCATAAATAAACAATTACTCCCAATGGTGGTTACTAAATTCTCTTTTAAAGTCCCTCTATGAATTGAGACATATTCGCGAAAAACATTATTGTTCCCAATAACTGTTTTCGTAGGTTCACCTTTATAAGAATTATCCTGAGGTGGAGCCCCAATAGAGCAACCTTGAAAAAATTGGTTCCCTTCACCAATGACAGTGTGACCATCTATCACCACATGAGAATGCAAAATAGTATTCGCACCAATTTCAGCATTCGGTCCAACAATACAAAAAGGCCCTATTTTCACAGTTTCATGAATTTTTGCTTGGGGATCTATAAGAGAACTCGCATGAATAAAAGACATAAGAACGTTCCTTGTTGTGGGTTCTATTGCATTTTGAGTGATGCCATCACTGTAGCTTCACTCATCAACTGATCATTATGATAAAGTTTACATTCACTGGTAATAATTGGCCCGCGAACCTTGAGAGTGCGAGTGACTAATTTTAAATCCATCTCCGGTAAAACGGGTCTTCTGAATCGGGCTTCATTAATTCCCAGCAAGGCAACATCCATTTTCACGTCACTCGGATTTTTCTTCACAAGAAGGACTATAAAGCTCGTGGCTTGTGCCATCATCTCAACTTGAACGACTCCTGGTAAAATGGGATAATCAGGGAAATGTCCAGCGAAGATAGCATGATCTTTTTTTGTTCTATAATGGGCGATAACTTCAGCATCCTGAATTTCTTTAATGTCTAGAATTTCATCGGCCCCTAGTGTGCGCCCTGGAATTCTTACTGATTCTACCGAATCAATAAAAAGGAAAGGGTCTCGATGAGGAAGAATTTGTCTCACTTGATCACTATTTAAAATCATAACTACCTCTTAATTATTTTTGGCGAGAGAGAGCTTTCTAACATAGGCCACACCTCGCATCCATTCCTTTACATCACGGGCCGGAAATCCTCCGACGATCTCGGAATCTCCAACATTGCTAATAACTCCTGCATTCCCCGCGATTTGAGCTGCTTTTCCAACGACAACTCCCGGCCCTAAGGCCGCTCGTCCCCCAATAACAGTAAAATCCCCTACCTCACAGCTTCCCGCAAGTCCTACTTGGCCACAAAGAATAACACCTCTGCCTAACTTGCAGTTATGTCCAATTTGTACCTGATTATCTATTTTGCAACCATTTCCAATAAGTGTTGGAGAAAAAGTCCCCCCATCAATACAGGTATTGGCACCAATTTCTACAAGATCTCCAATAATCACGCTTCCCATATGCCACACTTTTAAGTGCTCACCTTTGGAAAAATTATAACCAAAGCCATCCGCTCCAATCGTGCAATTAGCATGAATGCGAACCCCTCTTCCAATTTTCACATTACGATAAAGAACCGTATTAGAAAATATCTCAGAGCCCTCATTGATTTCTACTCCTGACATGACAACGACCCCGGAGTGGATTTTTACATTAGAATGAACAACAACATTCTCACCAATAAAAACACCTTGAGCAATCCAAGCACTAGAATCAATAGTGGCCGACCCCATCTGTCTTCCATCAACAATGTCATTTGGAGTTTTAAATTTCTCATCATAAAAAGGCTTTGATAGAAATGACATACCAAGATTAACATCTTCAAGGGTCGCTACAAAGTGGGCCAATTTTAGCATTTTATTTTTAAGATCTGGATCGATTAAATCATAAAACTTTTTTTCAACAATCAGGCCGGTTTGAGGGATTTCACCCTGTCTATCCAACCAGATATTAAGGAAATTTTTATTTTTAATAAAAACCAAATGTCCAAGGCTAAGATTGTGGTTATCTGTAATCCCCTGAATTTGAAATTCGCTATCACCGTGCTCAATTTGAAAACTTTGATCAAATTCTTTTAGCTGGCCTAACTTCATGAGAGCAATCCCCTTAAAAAACCAAGGACCCGAGGAACACAAAGTTCTCCGGGTCCCTAATTGTTAAGCTTTTTATTTTATCTATTTTGGAAATTTTTTATTAAACATTTTTACAACGTCATCTGTAAGATCTTTTTCCTCTTTTGCGTAGAGAATAGGTGCTGTCGCTGCCTCATAAACAAGATCAACGTCCGCAGACTTTGCAACCTCATCAACAACTGCTTTTACTTTTTCAAGGATGGGCGTTTTTAACTTCTGCTCCATCTCCTGAATATCTTTTTGAAAAGTTGCCGTTTTCTGTTGAATCGCAACGATTTTGTCTTGTATTTCTCTCTCTTTTTTACCTTTTTCTTTATCATTTAAGACTGAAGCTTTCTTTTGATAATCTTCCTGAAGTTTTCTGATTTTGTCTTCTTCCTCTTTTAGAACTTTTTGTTTTTCATCAAATGATTTTTTCAATTGATCACGAACGGCCTGTCCTTGATTAACAGTGATGAGAACTTTTTGCACATCTACTTTACCAACTAAAACTTTTGCAAAAGCAGAACTTGTAATGAGAAGTGAGGCCATGACGGCGATTAAAGATTTCATTTAATAACTCCCTTTATGGATAAATTCTAAAATAATTGTCCTATATCAAAATTAAATTGAGAACCCTGATTTTTCGCTTCACCAGTCAATGGATAACCAAATTCAAAACGGAGCGTACCAATCGGTGAGAACCATCTAAACCCAAATCCATAGTCTACATAGACCTTCACATTCTTTACATCGCCTGCATGTCCCGCATCAAAGAAGACGACCCACTTTAATCCCGCTTCTCTTGAAAGCGGATGCTGAAACTCTAAGTTGGTAAATGCGGAGAAAGATCCACCTTGGTTGAAAATTAAAAACTCTCCCGCTTTTTCAGGATTATTAACCCTTTTCTTAGGACCAACAGCTTCGTATCCGTAACCGCGAAGGTTTCGTGATCCCCCAAGGGTAAATTTTTCGGTACGCGGAACCGAACGCCCCGCTACTTCATGAAGTTTACCTGCATAAAATCGAGATCTAAAAATGAGGTCTCCCCACACAGGATAGAATCCCTTGGCTTCAGCTTCATTTTTAAGCCATTTCTTATCTCCACCAAGTCCCGTGTACTCAGTCGAATAACTTAAAAAGAATCCTTTTCTTGGGTCAGAGCGATCATCTCGACGATCATGAACAACCGAAGCCTGAATAGAAGATGCCAGACCATTTTCTAACGTGAGATCAATTGTTGGATCATCAACAGATTTAATCTCGGTATCTACTAATTTATAAGTGGTGTAGAGATTTGTGAATGTATAAATGGGGTAACCCACCCTTACATCAAAACCCTTTTTCTTCTGACTATAAGAAGCAGAAGTCTCATCACTCGTTATAAAGACTCCTCCACCAAGTGACCATTTTGTATCTAAGAAGTAGGGTTCAGTAAAATCTATACTGAAAGTATTGGATTTTTTGGCAACATTGAGACTAAATGTTAAATTCTGCCCCAAACCTCTAAAGTTTGATTGGGCCACAGAAGCTTGAAAAAACCCACCTGTTGCTGTTGAATAACCAGCACCAAGGGAAATCTGCCCTGTATTCTTTTCCTTTACGACTATTTCAACATCAAGAATATCTTCTTTGTCCTTAGGAGACACCGTGTTGAAAATAATGGACTCTGGTTCGAAAAAACCAAGTCGCTGTACATTCTCTTTTGACTGTCGAAGGGCCGTTCCATTAAACTTCTGACCTTCGCGAATAAGAAGTTCGCGACGAACTACCTTATCGCGGGACTTCGAATTTCCCTTCACATTAATCTTTCCAAAGTACGCAATCTTACCTTTTTCAAATGAGAACTCTACATCAACCTTATTTTCACCTGGAACTATATTCAGATTTCGAATGACGTTGGCAAAAGCGTATCCTTCATCTTGGTACATCTCTGTTAAAAGCTGGATATCTTTTCTTAATGAATCCTCTGAATAAGTTTCGCTTTCCTTAAGAACAAGCTTTTCACGCATGTCACCTTCAGGAAAAAGCATCTCTCCTTGAAAAGAGATTTTATTAACGACAAACTGTGGTCCTTCTGTGAGCTTCATTGTAATAAAGACCCACTTCTTATCCTCTGAAACTGTAATTTCAGGTGTTCCAACATTGACTTGAAGATAGCCTTTCATGCGGTAAAAATATTTCAATCTCTCGATGTCATTTTGAAAATTAATCTCTTTAAAATTGCCGGTTCCCGACATAAAAGAAAATAAACTATCTTCTTGGGTTTGAAGAATGCTCTTGATTTCTTCATCTTTAAAGGCCTTATTTCCCAAAAAACTAATTTTTTTAACTTTTACCTTATCAAATTCCTTAATATTGAAAATGAGTTCAATATTTTCCTCATTAATTTTCTTTTCTTGGTAATCAACAGAAGCAAGAAAATACCCCTTCTCTTCATAATGTTTTAAGAGTCCCTGAACATCATTTTTAACAGAGGTGGCATCAAGAATAGAAAAAACTTTTGTTTTGACCTGGCCTTTCAAGTCATCATCTGAAAGACCATCGTTGCCTACGAATGAAATTTTCGTAATGATAGGTTTTTCTTTTACCCGCAAAGAAAGAACATTCTTTCCTCCTGCGACTTCGTGACTTGCTTCGACCTCATCAAAATATTTCATGGAGTAAATCTTTTCTAGATCTTTCTTTAAAAGATAATTATCGAGCATCATGCCCACTCTAGACCCAATTTTCTCTAAAACAGCTTCCTTCTCGACTTTTTTTAGACCTTTGATTTCGATAGTCTCAATCTTAAAAAGATCCGTTCGAGGACCGAGGTCTTCTGACGCAAGTAGATTTCCGAGCAAACCCAGAAAGAGGAAAAAAACGATCGAGAAAAATCTCAGAGACATAAATCTCCACAGTGGATAAATTAACTAAGGTATTAAAAAGTAGCAAGAACATCACAAAGTGCAAAGCTATTTCGAAGGCCCCGCGAGCATTCCATCTTTCATGAGAAATTGCTGACTAAAACTCTCGGCTATACTTGGGTCATGGGTAACAATGACCAGAGTCGAATTGAATTCTTTAGAGAGAGTTCGCAATAATTGAATCACCTTTCTTGAGTTCTCCGAATCAAGATTCCCTGTTGGTTCATCGCAAAGCAGAAGCTTAGGTCTTAAAGAAAGGGCGCGAATAATATTAATTCTCTGCTGCTCTCCTCCTGAAAGCTCAAAAGGATATTTTTTAAGACAATGTTCTACTTTCAATAGTTGAGCAAGCGAGAGAACGCGCCCTAAAACATCTTGAAGATCGGAATTTGAAAAACCCGCCAAGCGGGCCGGCAGCAGGATGTTATCCAAACAATTCATTGAAGGTAAAAGAAAATGAAATTGAAAAACAAAACCGACATATCGATTACGATAAATGGCCAGCTCCTCATCGGAGAGATCGACTAAATTTTTTTGATTAACAATAACCTCACCCTCAGTTGGTCGGTCTAGACCCCCTAACAGGTAAAGAAGAGTGGACTTTCCTGAACCTGAAGCTCCACGAATTAAATATTCCCCTCCTTCTTGCATAGAAAGACTTACGCCATTTAAAGCGTGGGATTGCTTGTAAAATTTTTTAACATTCGTCAGTTTGATTATTGTACTCATCTAAGTTTCTTCCTTAAGCAAATTCTTGTCGTAATCCTTCCAGTAAACTTTTCTGTCTTAGTCTTCTAAGAAGATAATAGGTAATGAGCATAATCCAAGCCAAAGAAAGGGCAAAAACAAAAAGATAGTCGCTCGTCGTTAAATACAATTCAATTCTCGGCATATAATAAATTTCTCCAGGCAACTCAAAGAGAGAAAGCTCAAGAAGGGCAAATTTAAAAATTTGAACAAACACCATTGAAAGCAAACAAGAAAGGGCCCAGATAAGTAATACCAGTTTAATCCATAAATCACTCATGGCCTTCTTGGACAAGCCTAGAGCTTTGAATAAAAAAAGCTCTTTAGATTTTTTTTCATTAATAAAAATGATGAATGCTAAAATATTAAAAATGGAAATAACCACAATCATTTGCAGGATGAGACTAATCATCATTTTTTCAACTTGAACAGCTTCAAGTAATGCACTAAATTCCCGCCAATAAGGCTTAAAATTAAATTCATAACCAAAAGCATCTCTTATATCTGGCAAAAGCATCTCTATTTTTTCAATATCATCGCTAAAACGAGATTGATGGGGGAAATTAAAGGAAATGGCATTAACACTCCCCCCAAGACCTAGAATCGTCTGTAAGCGCGAGAGTTTGACATAAATAAGTCTTGAATCTTTCTGATAAACTCCATGATTTATAATTTTTTCAACTCTGAATCTCTCCAATGAGGGCATTGATTTAAGTTCTGTATTTCCTTTGGCAAGTGCCAAAACAACCTCATCTCCAATGCTGATCTTATTCATTTTCGCCAATTCCGATCCGATGGCCACTCCTGACTCACTTAAAACCAAAGGAAGTTCAACGACCTCAGGGTAAGTTTCATCCACCCCTCTCACCAAAACCCCCTTGCTGTCTTCATTGAAAATAAGAAAACTTTCAGTTTGCACCAAGGCGGCATAACGATCAATTTTTTGAGAGTGAAAATTTTCTTTGATTTTATCTGACAACTGAAAAAAACGACCATTTTTTTCAGTCATCACCACTTCACCAGAGGCCCGTTTCAATCCCATCTTCAAGGCAAATCCAAATCCATCCATCAACCCCATCGTTGAGAGAATAACGGCTATGGAAAAGGCCATTCCTACTAAGACCCCCAACGCGAATTTTACAGTGGTGGGTGTATCTAAAAAAAGGGTGAGGAATAATCTGAAGCGCTGATTTTTCACTTAGTGCTCACTTGAAGGCGTACCTTTTTCGACCTGCCACCGCAAATAGGCATCTATAAAATGATCTAAATCTCCCTCTAATACTTTTTCAGCGTTAGACGTTTCAAAATCAGTGCGATGATCTTTAACTAACTTATAAGGATGAAGAACATAAGAGCGAATTTGAGCCCCCCAAGCAATGTCTTTTTTATTTGCTTCCAATTCAGCTTCCTTAGCGCGTCTTTTGTCCATTTCCAGTTCATAAAGTCTTGATCGTAAAACTTTCATCGCTTGGGCCTTGTTCTGAAGTTGAGAGCGCTCATTTTGACAAACAACAACCGTATTTGTTGGTAAGTGAGTTAAACGAACTGCTGAGTCTGTCGTATTAACCCCCTGTCCTCCTGAGCCCCCTGCGCGATAAACATCAATCCGCAAATCTTTATCAAGAATTTCGATTTCAATTGTATCGTCAATTTCAGCAGAAACATAAAGTGAAGCAAAAGAAGTATGTCTTCTGCCTGCTGAATCAAAAGGAGATAAGCGCACGAGACGATGCACCCCTGATTCCGATTTCAAAAGTCCATAAGCATAATTGCCTGAGATTGTCATGGTCGCGGATTTTATTCCCGCAGAATCGCCTTCTTGAGTATCTAGAATTTGGACCTTAAATTTTTTTGATTCTGCCCATCTCATGATCATTCGCAAAAGCATAAAGGCCCAGTCACAAGACTCAGTTCCACCTGCTCCTGCATTGACTGTGACAATCGCATTATTGGGATCAACCTCTCCGGCCAATAAAACTTTTTGTTCAGCCAAGAGAAACTCTGCTAAGAAGTTTTTATAAACCTCAATGGCCTCCTCGGCTGAAGATTCATCATTTTCAGAAAGCGCAAAGTCTAGAAGAACATCAAAATCATCGTACAATTGCTTAAGATGGAGATAGGTATTAACGACTTCCTCGATGACCGATTTTTCTTTTTGAATTTTTGCTGCATTCGTGGAATCATCCCAAAATCCCTCCATTCCCTCAAAGCGCTTTATCTCTTCAAGTCGATTCTGCTTTTTTTCAATTTCAAAGCGACCTCCGCAGAAGATCGAGCTTTTCTGTATAGTTTTTTATATCAAGTTTTTTTTCGTTGAGATCAATTCTAATTTGTTCATTCATTTTATTTAACCTTTAATTTTTTATAAATTTTTTTTACTAAATCCGCCTCTAGTGCTTCCATTATATTTTCTTCTTTGCGAGAGATCTCGTGATCAAATCCCAGAAGATGCAAAAAACCGTGAACGGCAAGGTGTATGACTTCTTGAGCATAAGTAATTTGAAATTCGCGGGCCTGAATTTTTGCGACATCCCTGCAGATCACCAAGTCTCCGAGATCGAGAGTTGGTGGGTATTTTTCTCGAACTTTTTTATCAAATCGAAGATTCTCATGAACTGGAAAAGAGAGGACATCGGTCGCGTAATCTTTTTGTCTGTAGAGTCGATTGAGGCTTCTTATTTTGCTTTTTCCACAAAGAGTCATGGAGAGCGATACAAATTGAACCCCTTTAAAATGAGGGTTTTGAGAGAGAAAAACAGAAAAACTCTTTTCCATAATTGGCAACAGAGGAGAAATATCGCTCAATGATAAAGCTTGCCCTTTACTAGTTTTCTTTTTTATCCGATTATCATGAAGATTTATACTTAATTTCATTCCTAAAAAGGTATCACATGAAAACTAATTTTGAAAAACTAAAAGATATCATTCTCGCTCTAAGAGATCCAGAACATGGATGCCCATGGGACTTAAAGCAAACCCACGAATCATTACTCAAATACTTACTTGAGGAATCCTATGAATTTATCGAGGCGGTAGAAGAAAAAGATTCAAAAAAAATGGAAGAAGAAATTGGAGATGTTCTCATGCAAGTTCTTCTTCATGCACAACTCGGAAATGAGCGCGGCGAATTTGACATTGAGTCCATTTCCGCTACATTATCAGAAAAACTCATTCGTCGACATCCCCATGTTTTTGAAAATAATCACTCCCGCATCGACTCAGAACAAGTAATGATTAACTGGGAACGTATTAAAAAAGAAGAAAAGGCAAAAGAAGAAAGTGCTCTTTCGCATCACCGTATAACAGCATCAGTTCTAAACGCTCCTCCGTTAATGGCCGCAACTAAAATTGGAAAAAAAACAAACGAGCTAAAATTTGACTGGGAGAATTACAACCAAGTTGCCTATAAGGTTGAAGAAGAGTGGCAAGAACTTAAAGAAGAACTCACTCCTCACCGAGAGCTAAATCGCGAGGCCGTTTTTGAAGAACTGGGGGATTTGCTTTTTTCAATTGCCCAATTAGCACGACATTTAAATCTTGATGCTGACGATGCACTCAAGGCAGCCAATAAAAAATTTCTTCGCCGCTTTCATGACATGGAAGATCTCATGCTGAAAAGCAATGTAAAACTAGAAGACATGAATCAAGAGCAAATGGACGTTTACTGGAACCAGGCCAAAGTGAATGAAAAAGCTAAAAAGTAATTTCATCAAATTAACCCCAGCAACTAGACTTTATCACATTCCAGTGCCCATTATTGGCCTCACTGGAGGAATTGGGACAGGGAAAAGCACGGTCGCGGCCCTTTTTAAAGACGAAGGTATTCCCGTAATTGATGCTGATGTCTTAGTTAAAAATATTTACCAAAAAAAGGAAACGAAAGATTTTATCAAGCAACATTTTCCTTCGGTCATCGATAATGAGCAGATACAATTTAAAAAATTACGCGAAATCGTTTTTAGCAATGAAGAAGCTAAAAAGCTTGTGGAGAATTTCATTTATGCATTAATGCCAGATGAATTCCATCACGCATTCTCTCAGTTCAATAATCCAAGCTTCATCGTCTATGATGTCCCTCTGTTATTTGAAAAACAGCTCCATCAACTTATCGACCTTTCTATTTGTGTGTATTCTACCAAAGAAATGCAAATGGTCAGAGTTATGAAACGAGACCATATTGACCGTGAGTTAGCTGAAAAAATCATTGAAAAACAAATGGATATTGAAATAAAAAGAAGCCTAGCCGATTTCCAACTTGAAAATATTCGTACCCCTGAAGAATTAAAAAAACATTTTCACGATCTTTTCAAAAGCATCACTTAGATTTCGTCTTTAAACCGAAACCTCTTGACTTGGAGAGATGACCTGAAGATGCTCTGGAGTTAATCCTGAGAGCACGCACATCTCATCCACCCTCTTCATTTCTGACTTTAAGTTGGCAACTAAGGATTTTAAAACATTCACAAGTTCATCGTCTTTCGAATGAGCATTTTGAGAGATCTTAGCTGCTGAAAACTGTGCATTGTCTAAATTATTTCTAATACTCTCAAGTCTTGATTTAATCAAGTCCAAGTCAATCTTCTCTCTAGACTCAACCATCATATCTAATTTTGTCACAGTTACATCAAGCATCGTTACGACTTGATTGAAACCATTGAGGACTTTTTCAAATCCTCGCATTTCAAGTTTTATTTTACCAAGAAATTGATCGATGCGCTGAGTATCCCCCTCTTGATTTTGGAAAATAAGCAATTGATCAAGAACTTGAGTAATTCGGGACTTAAATTCATCAACATTTCCTTTCAATTCCTTAAATTCCGATTTTAGACCTGTAATTGTTTTTAAGGATCTTAAATATTCGTCTACGGTCTTATCTGCCTTCTCAGCACTGGAGAGAATCTTATTTTGGTCTTTATAAAAATCTTTTGAACAATTAAGAGTGAAGCGAAACTGCTCTTCTAATTGATCTCGAGCATCCAGAACGCCACTCACTGTCGCTTTGAATTGATTAAATTTATTCATTGATGCTCTTTGGGTTTCAAAAGAGCTGACCAGCGATTTTCTTATTTCCGTAACAGTATTTCGCTGTTCTGACAATGCATTTTCTAATCTCTCAATTTCCCCAGTTAAGTCATCTTGTATGGCCTCATGCTTTTCTACGTATTGAGAAAATTTTGTATAAAGCTCTCCGCCCCCTGCCTCTTCAATTTTTTCCCGGAGATGGGTCTTGAGATCGTTTGTCATTGATTCATTATAATAAGCATGGACCACCTCAATCATCGGGGCAGTAATGGCCGATTTTTGATTATTTAATCTTTCTTCAACCTGAGTCATTGGGTAGAAAATAATCATTATTCGTTTTTGACCAGAATACTCTGCCGGTGACACATGCATTTCATAAGGTATGGCCTTGGCAATTCCAGCTGTCTTTACTTGAATTTTATAAACCCCTGAAGTACTCATCCGAAGAGCGCTAAGAATTGAGCTATTATCTTCAAGATTGGTAAATCGTTGTAGAAAATCCCATGTTAAAGAATCACCACCATCCTCATTGAAATTTTGAAGTTTCCATTCTTCATAAAAATGGGAATTACCCCAAATTAAATTTAAATTGGAATCCAACAAAATAGAAGCAAATGGCATGGCCTCTTGAAAGACCGACCCATAAGTTATTCTTTTATGGACATAATCGCGATATTTTTCTAACTCCGCAGTGAATTCATGGGAAAATTGATCCATATTTTTTGGATCAACAGGAAGAAGACCTTCCTTGATTGTATCGAGAATTAATTTTTCTGTTTTTAATGATCCGCGCTTTGCTGAGTAGTTATAAATGACAAAACCCAGAATAATGGAGGCAGAAAAGCTTGCGAAGATAATGATAAAAGAATAAAGAATTGTCTGTGAGCTTTTTTCAAACTGTATTTTCTTTAATGCGATTTCAGGCTCAACGAATTTAAACCATTCCTGGTAATCATTTCCAAAATCCTTATAGACCCTGTTAAATTTTTTATGGTCTTCGACATAATTTTCTAAAAGTCCAGCCTCTAATTTAATGGTCTTAATTCTATTGATGATGGCCATTTTAATATCGGTCTGCAAACCAGAGGATTCAGTAAAATTTGTCATCGCTTCAATATCATTATTTATTGATTGGGTTAAATTTTGAGTTTTTTCAAAATTGTATAACCCTCCCTGCATCAATCGTCCGGGAGAAGTTTTTATTCTTAAATTCATCGCCATCTTTGTTAAAGTAGGCCATTTTTTTTCAGTGACAAAATTTTCAAAAGTTGTCACTTTAGAAGAGATACTATTTAAAATCGTCGTCAATTCTGGGGCCGATTGAAAATTATTTAACTCAACTTTAATTTTGCTTGTATTTGATTCAAAAGTCGTCAAACTCCCTGTTGGCTTTATAGATTTTAAATCCTGAATATCCTGCTCAAGCCGTTTAAAAATGCGATTGGCATCTTTAATTCGATCACCATCAACAAATTTTTTAATTTCATCAAGATCATTGCGCTCCTTAACTGCTCGAACCTTACTTGTCCCATCATAAAGATTGCTCACATATTCAATATTGAGAAGTCCAGAACTCCAATAAAACTTTGCTCCGTAGACAAATAGGCCAGTCATTGCCATCAAAACAAAGACGTAATAAAAATGCACAACTCGTCCTAGAGTAAATCGCATAAATGCTCCTTACGGATTAATGAATTACTGATTGAATAGAGAGAAAAAATCGATCGTTCGATAATATGTAGAAACATCCTGTTCCCTCATTTGTTCACTATCATTGGTGCTTGCTAGACTTCGTGAATAAGCCTCAGTTGCAAGATAACCCTTCATAGGTAGTATGATGGAAACTGGACGAAATAAAAAGGGAAAGTGTAAAATTTCTTTATTGGCCGATTCCAGACGAGTCAGATCTGGTATTCCAAAAATGTGCTTAACCGAAAGATCACTTCCGACTTCAATAACGTTGTGTTCACCCACCGATTTAACATTCTCCAAGAGAGAACGGTAATGACAAAAGATATTGGAGAATCCTACGAAATAGTTTTCTTTGCTTCCCACCTTAAAGCTCACTTTATAGACGAGCGAATCGTCATGGGAAATATCAACTTTTAAATCCAACTTAAATAGTCCGGGTTTAGCCGTTTTTTCTAAGTTAAACGTCAACAAGACTTTTTGTCGCAAAAGTTTTCTTGTCACAACGTAAATGAATTTTCGATTCATCTGAAGATGTCCATCCTCTAAGATCATACCCGAAACAAGTAACCGATTATCATCCAGTTTAGCATTAATTTGCCCATGATAATTAAAAAGTGAAACGACAGACAGTACCTCTGGAATAATTTCTAAAATGAGATTCCATTTTTTAAGATCAATCTTAGAAGTTTCTTTTTGGTATTGAAAAAACTTAAACTTGGACTTGTTACTAAAAAATTCAGTAAAAATTGATTCGAACTTTTCATCTAAGACGCGAGAGACGAGATCAAAATGGGCCACTTGTCCCAAGGCCGTAGCATCGGCCTTTCTCTTCATCTCCGATAAATGGAAATAGGCCCTACCTATCAAAGGCGAAAGTGAAAACTCTGAGAGCAATTGAATATCCTCAAGGGTGCTTAGCCCTAATTCATAGTCATCTTGCAAAGTTTTTTGCATTCGCTTTTCCATTTTTAACTAGCTAAATCCTCAACTGATTCAAAGATGGTTCTCAACTTTGATCTCAATTTCAAAATGGCCTGTGTGTGTAACTGGGAAACTCTTGACTCTGTCACATCCAAAACCTGACCAATTTCTTTAAGGTTCAAGTCTTCATAGTAATAAAGCGAAAGAACTAGTCTTTGCTTCTCTGGCAAAGTCATAATCCCTTCTTTTATTTTATCCCGTGAATCTTTCTGACTAACAGTTGTGTATGGATTTAAGGCCCTGTGATCTTCCATAACTTCAGAAATGAGTTTTTTGTCACCCTTGTTAAAACTCGCCGAATCATCAATATTGAGGAGAGAAATTGACTTTGCCTTATTTAGCAGATCATGAAATTCCTCTTGATTCATGCCAAGTTCAGCACACATTTCTTCATCAGTGGCAGGACGCCCCAACCCAGCTTCCAGTTTTGAATAGGCCCTCTCCACTGTCTTGGCTTTTTCTCGTATTGATCGTGGAACCCAATCCTGTGCGCGTAATTCATCGAGGATGGCCCCTCGAATCCTAAATTCCGCGTAAGTCTTAAATTTATTATCTCGATTAGGATCAAATTTTTCAATTGCATCCATCAATCCGATAACCCCACAAGAAATGAGATCATCTAATTCAATATTAGAAGGAAGTCTTGAAGCAATTTTCTGAGCTATGTATTTTACAAGTGGAGCATATTCAATAATAATTTCGTCTTTAATTTTTGGTTCTACTGTAGAACGGTAATCTTTTAAATTCTTTAATTTTTTTGATAGAGTCGACATGCTGGGCCTCCCTGCTTAAAATTGTGTACGAACATCATGTTCGAGGCTCTGTGAGTTTTTGGAAGAGAGGTCAAAATCCCTCCCAAGAGCTGCGCCCTCTATCTCATCGGTAAATTTCTTTACAATTTTCACAAAATTTTTATGCAGGGAAGAATTTTCCTGTTCCAATAAAACTGAATCAAATTGATCGACGGGAATCTCCTCATTTTTAATTCCACCAAGAATATGAAGTCTACACTTCAGGAATGTTTCAACCGTTTCACTCAAGGTTTTAACCATTCTTTGGTACTGAGGCTCAGATGAGACCTTGTTAATGAGTAAATGATTATCATTCACTCCAAATTCCTTATTGAGAATCTTAATAAGCGAATAGGAGTCAGTAACTGACGATTTATCAGGCGTTACAACGACAAAGCGGTAATCACTATAAGCGTTGAGAGTAAGTGTTTCTTTAGTGATGCC
The DNA here is from genome assembly GCA_018060625.1 of Bacteriovorax sp. Taxonomy (GTDB): domain Bacteria; phylum Bdellovibrionota; class Bacteriovoracia; order Bacteriovoracales; family Bacteriovoracaceae; genus Bacteriovorax. Next base: position 51,193 of record JAGOVS010000002.1, read on the forward strand.
TGCGGGGCAATCTAGAATTATATAATCGTAATCCCTTTCATGATTCACCAGAATATCAATGATGATTCGATCAACTTCTAAATTCTTATTAAATAAGTCAATACTCCCATTGCACCCAGAGAGAAGATGAAGATTACCATCTTTATGAAGACAATCATCAAAGTCTCTTTGTGCTGATATGAGCTCGTAAAAATAATTATTGATTGGAAGACCAAGCTTAACGACAGTATTGGACAAATTTGTATCACAATCAAGTAATAAGACTTTATAACCTGAACTGGCCATCAGGCGGGCCATTTTCACAGCGACAGAGGTTTTTCCGACTCCCCCCTTTCCAGCAGTCACAGATATTGTTTTTGCCTTAAGACCTGTTTTTTTAGACTGGTACTTATTCTGAGAAACTAGCCAATCACTTGGATTGGATTTTTTTAAACTAAGCATGGACTTCCTGTCTCCTCTTAGACTATTAACTAATCAACGAGCTCCCTCATGGAATTCGTTTTAACTATCAAAAAAAATTACGAAAACTTAAATATGCCAGCTAAAATTCTTTCAGCTGTAGCAGCTTCTATGTCATCAGGAACAACCTCTCCTGTGCCAAAAAACTTATAAGGAAGATCTTTAATGTCTTGAGTGATATTAAAGAGTGATCCAAAATTTAAACAAGCATCCAAATGAGACACTACAACTCCATCCGAAAGACTTCGATAAGTTCCAAGAACCTTTCTATTGTATAATTCAGAATGAATTGCCGAAAGAGTGATCAATACTTCCACTTTTGAAAAGGCCCTTCTTAGACCATCAATAAATTTTTTCGTATCGTTATTTTCAGTATCGTTACATTTGTAATCAATAAAAACACTCTTTCCATCTTCAATCGCCTTGCGGCACTCTGAGACAATTTCTGCAATACTAGTGGCCTTAATGACGTTCATTCCAAAAATTTTCTCTGCAAAACTTGCTTTTGGTTCATTAATCGTTGTTATATTCTTAATAATCACTGATTCTTTTTTCAATGTTCCAATTTTTTGAACCATTGAACTTTGCCCACAAGAAACTTCAGAAAGGAAAACAGTGATCACAGGATTTTTCTGAGTATTCCCCGAAGAAAAAAGCGGCATTGCGGTTGAGACAGTTGCCACCATTTCCCTTAGGGCAAATTCAAAAACAACATCTGCATTTTCAACATCAGTTTCTGTCAATTCAAATAATCCTTTTTTAATAAGGTGCTGAATATAACTTTCATTAATATCGAGACTTCTCAATGTCGTTCGCAACTGATAAATGCCAATGGGCTCTTTTTTATGTATGCGCTCAAAGTTGCGAGTTAATTCAAATAATTTTTTTTCTATTTCATCGATTTTATTTTTTTGTTTTTCATACATATCCTCCCCCACCAAACGTGTCCCTTGGGAATTAATGGACTGCTGGCCTTGGGAAAATGAGGAGGAAGAATTCTTTTCTAATTTTTGCTCTGGTCTTGATTCCATTCTCACTTCCCCCCTTGGGGCCTGAGTGATCGGCCGACTTGCCTCAACTTCATCATCAAAATTAAAATCCATTGATGTTCGGCCATGACGGTCTTCTTTTTCTCCAAGGCTCAAAAAGTCATCCAGACCTTCACGAATTCCTGATTTGATTTGTGAAGCTATTCCTTTTGTGGAATTGACTGATCGATTAAGACCAGCGTTACCATATCCGCTGTTGACTCTAGTAGAAGTTGATGACTTTTCTCTTGAATATTCATGTTGATCTATCATATTGGCTATATATCCTGCACTTCCATTATAAAATTCTTCTTTTTGGTTCTCATTAAGAACAGTGTCCACTGAAGCTTTTCTGACATAGTTTTTTTCAGAAATGGCCGCGGTGATTTCAATTTTCTTTTTTTTGAATGCGCCTTTTAATCCTTTATTGGTTATTGTTTTCAAAATAACCGCATCCGGACCCAGTTCGCGCTTGATGTCTTTTAGGGCTTCTTCAATTGTGTCTGCTTCAAATTTTCTAACGTACATTTATTACAACCTCACCGTTCCTAGTGATCTGATATTAGCATCAGGGCTTAATTCATTGTGGCTTACTACCACAAGGTTGGGGATAAACTTTTCTGTTAAACGCTTAAAGTGAGAGCGAATAACCGGTGAACAGAGCACAACCATCTTTTCACCCATGCTTGTCGCTTCTTCAATTTTTTCATTGAGTGAAGCCAGGATGATCTGAGTGACTTTGGGATCCAAGGATAGCTGTTGACCTTGATCGGTTTGAATTATATTTTGAGCTATAGACTCTTCAATATTCCGATCTAAAGTAAACAGTGGAATATCTCCTTGATCACTTTTTATCTTCTCAGTTATGGTTCTAAACAGGGCTTGACGAGAAAATTCAGTCAACGCCTCTGTGTCTTTCATTGTAGGTCCATACTCAGATAATGTCTCTAAAATTGTGCGTAGATCACGAACAGAAACTCCTTCTCTCAGTAAATTTTTCATGACCTTCAAGACTATTCCCAGATTTAATATATCAGGAATTAAATCATTAACCAATTTCGGGTTTGTCTCTTTAAAGTTATCCACAACCCGGACAAGTTCTTGGCGACCAAAAAGTTCATGGAGATTAGATTTTAGAATTTCTGTTAAATGAGTTGCCACGATAGTTGAGCAGTCAACTACGGTATATCCATTGTATTGAGCATCTTCTTTCTGATCCTCAGAAATCCAGACGGCCCTTAAACCAAAAACGGGCTCAGTCGTTTCGACACCATCCATTTTTTCAATGACAGTCCCAGGATCCATGGCCAAAAAATAGTCTGACATCAATTCACCTTTGGCGACTTGTATCCCTTTAATTTTTACAGAATAACCGCCGGGCTTTAGTTCCAGGTTGTCTTTAATTTTAACGGAGGGAATAATCACACCCCAATCAAGTGCAAAAATTTTCCTCATGTGGGTGATGCGCTCAAGTAGATCCCCATTTTGCTCGGTATCGACTAAGTGAACCAGTCCATAACCAACTTCCAATTCAACGAGCTCCATATTGAGAAGCTCTTCCAGATTTTGAGGATTAGCTTTTTTAGTCACTTCTACTGCTTTTTGCTTCTCTACAAGTTCTTCATTTGTATTACTTTGCTCAATTTTGAAAGCGATAAAACCCAAAGCTCCTCCCATGGCAAAAAAGGGAAATTTAGGAAGACCAGGAATCAACCCAAATATGACTAATACCGCGCCTGAGATATATATGGCCTTAGGGTGAACTTTAAATTGTTTCTGAACTTGAGTCCCAATATTGTCATCATTGGTATTTCTTGTGACGAGAATACCTGCGGCCGTAGAAATGATAAGGGCAGGAATTTGAGTGACGAGACCATCACCAACAGTTAGAAGGGTAAACGTTTCTGCGGCCTTTGCGACATCCATCCCATTTTGAGTAACTCCAATGAGAATACCACCAATAATGTTAATTGCGGTGATCAAGATCCCGGCGATTGCATCTCCGCGAACAAACTTTGAAGCACCATCCATTGACCCGTAAAAATCAGCCTCTTCAGCGACTTCTTTACGTCTTCTTTTGGCCTCAACATCGTTAATTAATCCGGCGTTTAAATCAGCATCAATGGCCATTTGCTTACCAGGCATTGCATCCAAGGTAAATCTGGCAGCAACTTCAGCAACTCGGCCCGCACCTTTTGTAACAACCATAAAGTTGATGATGACTAAGATAATAAAGATAACAATTCCTACGATGAAATTACCTTGAACGACGAATTCACCAAATGACTTAATGATTTCTCCCGCGGCCGCTGTTCCATCAGCAGCTCCATGGATAAGAATATTTCTGGTTGAAGCAACGTTCAGGGCCAATCTAAAAAGAGTTGAGATAAGTAGCACAGAAGGAAAAGTTGAAAAATCTAATGGCTTTTTAGTATAAAGAGAAACAAGCATGATCATGACTGCAAAAGCGAGGGAGAGGGCAAGTAATAAATCTAAAAGAAGAGGAGGGATTGGAACAATCATAACGACGAGAATCAGTAAAATCCCAATGGCCGCCAGAACATCTGGGCCTTGAGTAAAGATTTTCATTTTCTTAAACATGTCATTCATAATTTACCTATGCATTATGCTAATGCTTTTTTCTTTTTCTTAAGTTTATAAACAAAGGAGAGAACTTCTGCGACGGCCTTATACAAATTGCGCGGGACAGGCGCGCCTACTTTTACCGTTTTATAAAGAGTGCGTGCCAAAAGAACATTTTCGACTATGGGAATATTATGGAGCTTGGCAAGCTCTCTGATTTTAAGGGCCATATGATCCTGTCCCTTACCTATGACCATGGGAGAAACCATATTTTGAGCATCATATTTCAAAACGATACTAATATGGGTTGGATTCGTGACAATAACATCCGCCGTCTGCACGTCTTTAATCATGCGTTTTCTAGACATCTCTCTTTGGATTTGACGAATACGCTGCTTAATTTCTGGATTTCCGTCTTGTTCTTTACTTTCTTGTTTTAATTGTTGCTTTGTTTGCCTAATTTTCTTTTGATAAGTAAATTTCTGGTAAGCAAAATCCATCATTGCAACAACCCCAAGCGCCATCAAAATGGCAAATGAGATTTTCATAAGCAGTTCTTTCCCATAAAGAAAGGATTGATAAATTTCAAGATGCATAAAACCATTATAGCGAGCGATATCATCTTTTAAGTAAGCGTAAACAACCGCAAGGATCACGGCGAATTTGATAATTCCTTTTACTGTTTCAAAGAGAGATTGCATGGAGAAAAGTTTTTTTATTCCATTTATGGGATTTACGCGATCAAAATTGAGTTCCAAGATATCTGGAGAATACAAAAAGCCAATTTGAGCTATCTGGACAAGTACCCCCACACAAAGTGCGGTAAACATGACTGGTGCCCCACACTTTATGGCCACCGCAAATGTTCTGGTCGTTATCGTGTGGAGAGATTTCTCCGTGAATGCCGTGGATGCATCAAGGGTGTAAAGCCACTCCACGTATTTTGTTAATTCTTCATAAATATAAACAAGAGAAAGTGATAAAGCTAAAAGACAAGCAGCTAAAACAAGAACAGATGTGAGCTCTCGAGAGGAGGCAACATCTCCTTTCTTTCTAAACTCTTCAATCCTATGTTGGGACGGTTCTTCGGTCTTTTCCCCGTCGTCTTGTTCTTCGGCCATCCTAGCCTTCTCCTATTTTCCTCAATTCAAGAGAGGAATTGAAACCATTGTCCTAATTTTTCCGTATAAATTCTAAAACAAGTTTGAAAAAACTCATCAGATCCCGCGACAAAAACAAGAAGCCCTAGTCCAATGTTTACTGCAAAGCTCACGGCGATTACATTCATTTGAGGAACGGCCCGTGAAACGATTCCCATCACGGCATTAATGACTACGTTGATAAAAATCATAGGTGTCGATAGCATTAAGGCCGAAATAAAAAATGCCTTAAACATCATGATGAAAAATTCTGCAGAGTGTGCCATTTTTCCCAAATTATAAATATGCACTGTTGAAAAGGAGGAAATCACACCTTTAAACATAGGAATAAGTGCTCCTGTCGTTAAAATCATCATTAAGACAGTCCATTCAATTAATTTTTCAAATGGCCCGACTTGCCCACCTGCATTTGGGTCAAAATAATGAAGAGCATTGAATCCCACTTGCTGAGTAATGAGTGCCCCTGCAGAAATAAAAATACTCATAATTGATTTAACAAAAAAACCAATAACTAGCCCGACTATTGTATTAAAAATCGTTAGATACCAAAAGCTCTCTACACCAACATGCTTAATATCTAAAATAAGTTGACCTTCTATCAAAGGAAAAAAAGCAAAAGTAATCACTAAGGTTGCCAGAACTTTAACAACCACAGGTATTGAGACGTTATCAAATAAAGGCAATTGAAAAATCACAGCTAACCAACGTGTAAACGCCAACCAAAAAGCGACAATGACGGTCATATCTGTGATTTGCAAACTCAACATTTATTTACCTAGCGCTCCATTACTATTTTAGGAATATTCAAAAATAAATCTTTCGTAAAAGTCGTCAATGTATCTGACATCCAAGGTGCAAAAAAAACAAGGGCTGCAACAATGACCAAAATTTTTGGAATAAAAGAAAGTGTCTGTTCATTGATTTGAGTAACCGCTTGAAAAAGAGATACCAAAATACCCATAAGAAGAGCGCCGATGAGCATAGGAGCTGAAACCATAAGGGCCACTTTTATTGCTTGATGAGTAATGTCTGCATAAGAATCAAATTGCATAATGCCTCTATGGGTTAAACGATCTTAAGATGGAACCTGTTACCAACTGCCATCCATCAACTAAAACAAAAAGTAAGAGTTTAAAGGGAAGAGATACGACAACAGGGGGTAACATCATCATCCCCATGGCCATTAAAACAGAGGCTACGACCATATCTAAAATAAGAAATGGTATATAAAGTAAAAATCCAATTTGAAAAGACGTTTTTAATTCCGAGATAATGAAAGCTGGAATTAAATAATGAATCGGGACATCGTCAATTGTACTAGGAGCTGTCTTTCCAGTGACATCGTAAAATAATCCAATATCTGCTTTCCTCACTTGTTTTTGCATGAAACTTCGAAGTGCCAGTGTGATTTCATCAATGGCCACGGTTGTTGTCACTGATTTTTTTAAATAGGGATCAATGGCCTTATTGAAAATTCTCTCACCAGTCGGCTGCATGACAAACATTGATAAGAATAAAGAGAATCCGACCAATACTTGATTCGGAGGCATGTTCTGAGTTCCAATCGCCTGTCGCATGAAAGAGAGCACGATTAAAATCCGTGTGAAACTTGTACATAAAATGAGAATAGATGGTGCTAAGGTAATTATGGTGAACAATGCAAGAATTTCGATCGAATCAACCAGATTGGCCCCTTGACCAAAATTAATAGACATTCCTGGAAGAGCAACACTATTTGCATTTGTGGCCTGAGGGAATGCAAGTGCCGGTAACAAGCAAAGAGCGAGAAACGAAAAAAACTTCGTTACTTGCAGCACTTTGAAAGACTTGAGAGTTCTTAGAGCATCCATGCTCACCAATCCTTATTGTATTTGTTTCATGTGTTTAAGTTTTGTTTTAATTTGATCTGAAAATCTCACCTGATCTTTTACTGGAGATTTCTCAATGGCCTTAGCAGCATTGGTGGCCTGTTTCTTGTCTAGATTGCTCTCGTCATTTGTTTCGGCAAGCATATCATCTAGTGAGTAATCACTAATCGCACTATCTTCTTTCAACTTAAATTCTTTTGATGCTCTATTGGCCGAATATAAATTTGTGTCAAAATTTGAACCTGACACTTCTTCTTCACCTGTTTTAATTAATCCAGTGACATCTTGAATTTCTGAGATCAAAGAAATCCCCCCTTCCGTATTTGAAATGAGAAAAACCTGTTTATGAGCTTTAACCATTATCAACGTTCTCTTAGGGGCGACATGGGTTGTACTTAAGACTTCCACCATTTTTGTGCTATGAAGAAATCCGAGCTTCCCTTTCTTGATCACTCCCTTTTTAAACATTGTTAAGACTCCGTAAAAACCAAGAATCATTAAACTTAGGAATGCAACGAACTTACCAATATAGGCCGACAAGGAAAAATTTGACTTTGTTGGAACTTCTTTATTAAACGAAGAGTTAGCAGCAGTCTTTTCAAGACTTGCCTGGGTCAAATTGACTCCGTCTTTTTGAGTAGTATCAGCATGGTCTCCCTTGGTGACTCCACTACTCTTTGCTTGCTCAGGGTGTTTTTCTTCCGCTAATTTTTCATTTTCTTTAACGAGATTTGATAAGTAACTTTCATCCAATTTTTCTGCTTCTGCATTAGTCCCATCATTATTATTAACTTGTGCAACGACACCTGGGGCGCGATAAAGAGAGCGAGCTTCCTTGCTTGATGCCTGATTAACAATGCCCACTCCTCGAGGAAAACTCACATCAAAAGATCCCTCTTTTAAGGTAATATTTACGAGTGACTCTTTTCCTTGCAATGAATACGGAAGCACAGCTTTGACCGATACGGTATCACGATCCATTTGAGAAGCCGTGACAATTGATCCATTGAAATTTTTTTGAATTTTTCCAGCAACGTGCGCCTTGGGAATTGTGATTTGAAGAATTTTGTCATTCACAGAGATTTGCGGGTTATCATTGAGATTCCCTGTGAGCTTAATAGAGAGATGGTTTTCAGCTCCTTTATCATTTCTTAATTCAATGGCCTTAATCTTCACATCTTCAGCAAAAAGTGAAAGACTTGAAAAGAGAAAAAGAATACCTAAAAAATTCTTCACAACAATCTCCTGGACTTACTTAAGAGTTTCAATTCGCTCAATTGGACTAATAATATCTGTTAGACGAATACCAAACTTTTCGTTAACAACAACAACTTCACCTTTTGCAACGAGCTTGCCATTAACAAGGATTTCTAAAGGTTCACCGGCCAACTTATCAAGCTCTAAAACGGAACCTTGACCTAGTTGTAGTAAATCCTTCACGATGATTTGAGTTCTTCCCAATTCAACTGAAACCTTTAATGGTATATCAAGAATAAAATCAAGATTCTGGACTTTAAGTTTGTTAAGAGAATCATCTCCTGCTTTTACTTCATCCGCCATTCTTTCAACATTTACTTTATTCATCTTTCTTCTCCCCTTTCACTCTTAAATTTTTAATTAATCTTCATTCGATTTTTCATATGCCACACTGGCATTCACTTTGGTGATTTGAACCGCACGATTTCCTTTATAAGTCCCCATGAGACATTTCATTTTTTCCACTCCCTCGATGGCCACTGAAACTTCTCCAGATGCATCTTGGTCCAGGGGAATGATGTCACCTGTTTCAAGAGTAAGAAGATCCCCTAGAGTCATTTCAGCTTCCCCAAGACGAACAACGACAGTCGCTTTGGTATTTTTGATGTGCTCATTCATCGCCTGTGTCCAGATCGAATCGGCCATCTCATTATCAGTCTGGAAGCTAGAAGAAAGTTTTTGTTTAATTGGCTCTATGGTCGAGTAAGGAACAACAATCATGATTGTTCCAGAGGCCGACTCAAATTCAACTTCAAGAGTTGTTGCGATAATAACATCTGAAGGTGGTACAACCCCTACGAACTGAGGGTTAATTTCTGTTCTTAAGTATTGAGCATCTATTCTATGGACCGGGGCCCAAGCTTCTTCTAAATCATTAATGGCCATATCCATAATCTTTCTCATGAATGAGAGCTCAATCATGGTAAATTCTTTCCCTTCAATCTTAGTAAAAGGTCTATCTGTTCCCCCGAAATAGGAATCGATAATCGCGTAGGCTAATTTTGATTCAAAAACCAAAAGTGCAGGACCTCTGAGTTCGTTAAAACGCATGATACACATACACGATGGAATCGGTAGGGTGTTTACAAATTCACCAAATTTTAAAAGATCTGTAGAAATAATTGAGATTGTAGAAATTTTTCTTAAGGAATTTGAGAGTGAAACACGAAAGCTGCGAATGAAGCGTTCATAAATAATTTCAAGAATAGGCATTCTACCACGAATAACCCGATCTTGATTGGTGAGGTCATAGGTTTGAATATTCTCATCAGAATCATCATCTGAACTTCCACCGGAGTCCCCTCCGCCAGAAAATGAATCGCCACCAGAATCATTGACGGCGTTTAAGAGTGCATCTACTTCATCTTGACTTAAAACCTGCGCCATAATCTTCCCCTCCTGGGATTCATAAAGCTATTAACACAATGGCACTCACTTCGTGTGGGTGCCCAAAAAACCTTTCAGTTTATCTGAAATCCAACATAATAAATATCTACAACCTGACCATCTACCAAAAAATTATTAATTGAAGTTTTCACTTCTTCTTTTAAATATTCTTTCCCTTCTTTTTTTAAAAGCTCTTCAGGTTTTTTAGCATTGAGCATGCTGATAATCGTGTCACTAATTTGAGGCTTTCTAGCATCTACTTCTTCTTTTTTTGTTTCTTTGCTAAATTTCAAAACAAGAGAAATACGAATAAATCTTCGAGGTCCATCTCCCTGAGCAAGATTTGCGGTAAAAGGATCTAAAGGATAAAGTAGCCCATCGGCCTTAACCTCGTCTGCACCTTTGGCCTCAGCACCACCATGACCACCTTCAGCTTTTTTTTCCCCATGACCTCCACCTTCAGCGGGTGCCGCGTGATCACCGCCACCTTCAAGATCTTGTTTCATAAGGTCTGCTGCCGTTGTGACTGAATTTAATTTCTTATGATTTTGAAATTGAAAAAACCCAACGGCCGCAACTGCTAATGTATTGACTACAACTAAAATGACTAAGAGAGGGTTTTTCCCTGACGGAGCAGCTGCTTCTGCCTTCTCTTCTTTTTCTTCGGCCATTATTTACCATCCATGGATTAAACCGGTACCTGTCAAAAATTATACATAGGAAGGCAATTTGGTTCAAGGGGTCTTATCGAAAATTGGCAAAATCTGCCTAAAGAACCTTGTTTAAGTGAGTTAATGAAGATCTTTTGACAGTTGGAATTTTGACGGAGGAAAAATGTGCCTTCATTTTGGAGATATTTGCAGAAATTAAGATCCTCACTCAAATCTTTAGCATTTGAGTGAGGACTATTTAAAATTATTCTACTTTTGAAAAACTAAACAGAGGTGGAGCCATCTCACACGAAGTTCCACCACCACCATTACAGGCAGTATCTGCTGTGTCACACACTTTATTAGTAGCATTGACAACAAATTTCCCTGTAGATGTCCCACTTATAACAAGTGCTGAAGCTAAATTAAAACCATGGGCAGCATCTCCCACGCTCGTTGGTGGGTTAAAAGCATCGGAGTTGGTTGTTGATGATGAAGCTGTCGATAGATACATCGCCACTCTATCATTTGTTCCAGACACTCCACAAGTAGTCGTCGTTCCATCTACTAGCTTACTTGTTCCACTGTTATCTGATCGACAAACGTCCAAGATATTATCTGTACTTGTACTGCAGTTTCCTGAAGTTGTTGCAGTACTTACTCTGAATTTTAAATTATCCGCAAATTCGATTACGATGCAAGGATATGTTCCGTTTGCTAAAACGCCATTTCCTAAATTGGGAGCACTCAAAAAATCAACTTCCGTAGGTGTATTGCCATTGTCCACAACCGTAATAAGATTTGTGCACAGAGGACTTGTTGAAACGGCAAACTTGTAGATTTTCAGCTTTAGTGCGCCTGGAGTAATATTGACATTTCCAGCATCAGTGATGGCAAAAGCATTTAAAGATAACAAAGAAAGCCCCATAATTAATTTTTTCATAATAATTCCTAGAATAAAAATTGAGTATTAACTGTTGATTAAATAAAAAGAATAACCGACTAAGATGCTCCACCAGTTAGAGTAAAAGTACTTCCTGATGTTGTCGTTGAATCTTTTTTACCACATGAAACAAGCGAACAAGTAACGATAAGGGCCAGAATAAATAGGCGCATTGAAACCTCCAATTGAATTTGTTACTTAATTCAACGGAATTTCTTTAAAAATCTTTAGATCATTTTTATCAGTAAATTATTTAAAGTGAATCTTTCCAAGGCTTTCCAGGTTTAAATTTAGGCACAACTCTGGCCCGAATCCTTATTCTCTCACCAGTGGAAGGATTGACTCCCAAACGAGAAGCTTTTCTCGTTTTGGTAAAAGTGCCAAAGCCAACCAGCGTGACATCCTCACCTTTTTTTACTGTGCGCTTAATCGTCTCAAGCATGACATCTATAAATTGATTGGCCTGCTTTTTGGTCATATTGGAGAGATCACGATCTTTTAATAATGATTCAATTAATTCTTTGCGATTCATTTTTTTTCCTTAAATCGTCAATTAAAACTTAGGTTCTTCCAAACGATAAAGCTCTTCTTCTAAGGCAATTCGCAAAGATTCTTTGACCGATTTTAAAATCAGCTTTGCATCATCTGGCCGAGAAGAATTCTCAAGAATTGATCTCATAATAACTGGGGATAAATTCTTATAAAACTCATCAAAACTCATATCAACTTCAAATTCCAGACTATCGATAACCTGATGAAGATCTGTTTCTAATTCAAAAAAGGCATTGATGAAATCAAAAATATTTTCTTTCTGAAGTAGCCCTTTTAATTCTCGCGTGACCGTCTTCTTAACTTCGTCTGCATTATGCAATGTCCATTTATGCTCTAAAAAATCTTTCAGTGTTAAAACCTCATCCCCACGCTTCTCTTGATAGGTGCGGTTTCTTTTCATTCCAAGATGACTATAAACTGTCCCTTCCATCATTTTCTCTCGGTTCATATGAATAAAAAAAGGGCCACAACGAAGTGGCCCTCTTTAAATTCATTATAACGACTATTTCAAAAATGACAAACATGCTTGTTTTTTACAAGACGAATTCCTTAAAGTTTAACTTTTCCTCTTTTTTGTAATTCATCTACGAGATTCACGAAATATTCTGGAGGATAGGCCCCTCTAACTGGTACCCCGTTAAGAAGAAAACCTGGAGTTCCTTGCATTCCAAAACTACCTGCTTCTTTAACATCTTGCTCAATTCTTTTTGTGACAGCTTCTGAATTAAGATCTTTTTTTACTCTGGCCATGTCGGCCCCAACTTGTTTAGCAGTTGCTTGTAAAAAAGACTCCCCATTTTTTAATTTTCTCTGGTTTTTGAAAATTTCATCATGAAAAGCAAAAGCCTTTTTCTCATCTTGTAATCTGATAGCCTCATAATATTTAGAAGTAATCATGGCCTGTTCATGGAAACTAAGAGGCAAATGTTTATAAACGAAACGGATTTTTCCTTCGTATTTTTTCATCAATGCAGTCACTGTTTCAAAACCACGCGTACAGAATGGACATTCAAAATCTGAATATTCAACAAGAGTTAAAGGTGCGTCTTTTGGACCTCTAAAGGATTCATCCTTTCTAATTTCAGCAAGCAGAGGCTTGTCAAAAGACTCTTCTAATTTTTTCTTCTCATCATCTTCGCGTCTCTTTCCCATTTCTTCTTGAGCATTTTTTGCCGCTTTTTGAAGGGCTTCAATAAACTCTGCAGGGTGTTTCTCTATCGCCTCAGTAAGAACTTTTGGATCGTCCTTTAAGATTTTGGAGATCTGCTCTTTCATTTTTTCGTCTGAAGTACAGCTCGCAAGCAAGGCCGCACTCAGAAAGACCACTAGTAATTTTACAAATTTCATATCCATCCTTTTGTTGGGGAAATTTTAGGTTTTTTTGTTTTCTTATTTTCTCAAATTTTTTCATTTTTTCTAGTCTTTTAAATAGGATTCTTTTATTCGGGTATTTTGTCTAACATTATATCTCTAAATTATCAGAATCTCTCGTAATAACTGACCTTTTTAGACCAATGTTGATTAGTATTAAAGTATTTCTCTTCAATTTCCGATTAGGTCTTTAGACATAAAATCCTCTCGTGGAGAAATGAGATGAAATTGCTTACGACAAAAACTTTTTCCATGACCCTCTTAATGGGTCTCCTTCTGCTGGGATCATGTGGAAAAAAAGAAAACAAAGTTAACACAAATGCTTATGGAAGCGCTTCTCCTATAAGTAATGCCAACACCCTTTTTGGTGGAACGGCCGGTACGTTAATCGTTAATCAGTATAACAGTCTGCGAAGTTCAATAAGCTGCTTACCGGGAAGAACTAGACTGGCCAACGATGTAAGCTTCTACGTCAATGGCGCTTTTACTGGAACAACAGTGAAGGGGAATTGGCAGCCAGGCTTCATCACAACGGGAATAGTTTCAGATATGTATGTTGGGGTCAGTGCTTACCGAGATATCATGTTTTTAACGAAGGTAACCAACGGTGGCCAAGTTGTCGGCTACAACGTCACTCTCTCGTTTTGTGATGTTCCTAATGCCTATGCAAATTATCCAGCGCTTGTCTCTAATGATAGGGCCCTGGCCTATTTTCAAGCTCCCAATGGTATTACCATTAATACCGCGACAACTTGTGGGTATGGACTGATAGCGGCTGCATTAAACACGATTGTTATCTCACAAAAAAGCAGCTCTAACCCTTACACTTCTGATTATCCTATTTATACTTCATTCACAAAACCAAACTGCCAATAAGATAGAGGAAAAAAGCACTAAAAACTCACTATTAGTGCTTTTTTTTTCGACTTTTCAGTCTTTTTTCTCGCCCAATTTTTAAAAAATTTTGAATCCCTTTAACGACAGCACTGGCGTAGTCTTCTTGAAATTTCGGATTCATCATCCGTAGGCGCTCTTTAGGTGTAGAGATAAATCCAACTTCGAGCAAAACACCCGGTCGCTTTGAGAGAGCGAGAACAAAAAACAATCCCGGCTTAATTCCCCTGCTATGAATTCTGTATTTTCGTCCAACCGTATTTTTAATTTGAGAATGAATACTTTGTGCCAATGGTTTTGAAGTCGTGACAGTCTGATCAATGACCAGGTCGACAAGAATCTGCTGAACAATAACCTCATCCCCCTTGCTCTGCACATTTTCAGTCTTTTCTACTTTCTTAATGGCCACATCATTGTGATTATCAAGATAATAAGTTTCAAACCCTTGGGCCCCTGATTCGGGTGAGGAGTTGATATGGACAGAGATAAAGAGATCTGCCTTCGTTTTTTCAGCAATCGCGGCCCTTTCGGGTAAAGTCACCGTGCGATCAAAACTCCTAGTGAGAAAAACACTGTGACCAGCGTTTGAGAGTTTCTCATGAATTCGTTTGGCAATGGCCAAGGCAATATCTTTTTCTTTAATCGTCTGAGTGACCCCTAACTCATTGACCTCCACGCGGGCCCCATCTTCCTCTCCACCATGACCTGGATCAATAAGGATAGTCAAAGCAAAGGCCCGTGACATCGACAGAAAAAGCAAAAGAGTCAGAAGATATTTCATCAGTCTATTTTAATACATCTTTTTTAAAACGTGACCAGGAAAGTAGTGTGAAAGAATTTTTTTATAAGACCATCCCCGTGTGGCCATTGCAAAGCTGCCCATTTGACAGAGTCCTACTCCATGCCCAAGGCCCTCACCATAGACAGCAATCCCATCTCCTTCTTTAGCAACAGAAAAGGTATTTGAGGGAAAAATAAATCTTCCAAAGAATTTTTTGAGCGCTGTTTTTTCAATTATAAATGGCCTTTCATTAACATAAAAATTGACGGTGTATTTATCAATATTGTCAGGAACAAGAACGATCGACTTTAGCTCCCCTCGCAAACTCTCCTTTAGATGACCTTGCGCTGATGCCCAGATAAAAAAGCTCTTTAATCTCTCGCGTGTAATAAAATGATTCCAGGATTTTGGACCAATGTCGTGACAAAAAGGACAATTTACGGATTGATATCCTTCTTCCTTATTTTGCCAGACTTGATCTGGCCGCAATGTTCGTCCTCCGCATTTGGAGTGAAAAAAAATGGGGTCAATTTTTCCTTTTTCAGTGGTAAGAACCTCCCCCATCGTCTCAAGACTGGCCCTGTTTGTTGTTTCAGTAGCATCAAAGAAATTTCCACCAACCTGATGTTTTTCAGAACTTTCTAAATCGTAATAGGCAAGATTCCCTAGTTCTTTAGTTACTTGTTGGGTTTGCATCTTATGAAGAGCATAACTTCTTGCGGCCACGGCCTGGGCCTTCAACGCTTCTATCGGCCATTTGGGATTCATTTCTTTGGTGAGCAGTGAAGAGATATAAGCTTCCATTGGAATTTCATTCACAATATCGCAACTATCTCCCTTGGCATTGGTAATGACTTTGAACATGCCCAGGTATTTATCATTGCCATAAGAAAGCAGTCCCGTCGGGGACTCTAAGGTCGCAAGGAGAATAGGCTTATTTCTTTGTTTATTAAGAGTGGTGTAGGTTTCACAGTTAAACTTAACTGTTTTTTTTCCAGTATACGATTTTACATCGTTATTAAACAACAGATGCCGCTTTAAATCTAACCCTGTTACGAGGATATTTCTCAGCGATTTCCCTACCCTTACACTAATCACGGGAATCTCACTGCTCAAAGCAACCTCAAAGGTGCAATAAAATAAAATGATTAAAATAAGTTTCAGCATCCTGCTTGAAATATCCTATTAAAGACAAACACTGAGAGTTTCTTCCTGAAACTCATTAGGACTATTCTATAAAGAAATGGGGATTACTTGAAAGAGATGATCAAATTTTCCCTATTCGCTCCATTACTTTTTGCAAATCAATCCATGCAGTTCGTTTCATATTGGGATTGATCATTAAAAATTCTGGATGAAAAATAGGAACGAGAGTGAATAGACAATCGTCGATTGATTTTTCAATAAATTGCCCATGAATACCCGACAGTTTCTCTCGCTTTCCAAGAAGGATATTGGTCACTGTTGCGCCTAGGCTCACGACAATCTTGGGTTTTTTATCTTTGATAGTGGAAAATAATTTTTGAGAACTGGTATTTGGATGGGCAAGATTTTCAGTAAGATCCTCAACCCCTTCTAACTCTTCATCTAAGATGAGACGGGAAAACTCGGCACCACTTAACTTCATGGCCATAATCATTTTACCCAAAAGATCTTCTCCCTCTCCTTTGTAAGAATCCCCTACAAAAAGCACTTCCGTTAAAAAAATCGAAGGACTTTTGATTTTATTAACGATTTCATCGGGAAGAACTTCAGAGCTCGTGATCATTGGCCGCGTCGTTTCTGTTTGCAAAAACCACGCAGCACCTTCAAAAAGGGCCCCTTCAAATGTCTTGAAAAGGGGATCATTTTGATCGTGAGAAATCTGTAGTAGTTTTTTAAATTGTTGTTCCATAAGCAAATTTATCCACAAAATCTCATTTTTACTCGTTAGTGTAAAGACCTTTAAAAATCTTCCGAAAATAATTCTGTAACGCTAAAAGGAGCACCTGCATGTCAATGGAAACAGACTACAAATTCGAAAACTTTCAAGAATATTATGGCGATATCAAGAACGTGAAGAAGATCATTAATGAATGTCATATTTGTGGGGCGAAACTCGTTCTTACCCACCTCTCTGACTATAAAAATCTTCTAATGCAAGAATCCGCACGCTGCCCTGATTGCGGACAGGGTGCTCGTAAGATTATCCATGTGATTAATTAAACTAAAGGTGAGAACTCATTCAAGATCAATTAAGTAATTCTCTGCCTTTATAAGTGCAATTTTATTTTTCTCTAATTCTTTTCTTGTATTCAGAACAACCTGAGCAGCTTTTTTAGGTTTGAGTTTTTCTGCAAAATAAACAAGATTTGAAGAAATATTTTCTTCTGAAAGTTTCACTTCAACTAAATCATGGATAGATCGATCAATGACTGTCAAAAAATCGACTTCTCTTTTCTCTTTATCTCTGACGTAATAAAGCTCTGACTTCTCTCCTCTTAAATCTTGCCCCATTTGAATTTTTTTCAATAAGGCACAGGCTACGACATTTTCCAGACGAGCACCGGGGTCATTTTTGATTCTACCTGTATCGTAAAAATAAATTTTAGGTTCTCTTAAAATGGCCCTCGCAATATTTTTTGAGTAAGGAGTCACTACAAAAACAACAAAAAGAGATTCTAAAATTCCTATCCACTTTTTTACGGTGTGAGGAGAAATTTCGAGATCTCTCGCTAAAGAATTATAACTAACAGGACTACCTACTCTATCGGCCAATAAATCAGTTAGGATTTCAATTAATTTTAAATTGCGAACAATTTCTAATTCTAATAAATCTTCTTTTAAAATCCTATCTAGATGAGTATGCCTCCAGCGCTTTGCAAATTCTTCCCCACCATTTAAAAAAGGCTCTGGAAAGCCTCCTACTTTTAATAAACGATCTAAACAATCTTTTGGCGACATTTGTTCCTTAAGTTCTGAAACACTAAAGGGATGTAAGCGGAAACTAAAATGCCTTCCGGCCAAAGAATCGCCTCCTTTTCGATAAATATCCATTTTAGCTGAGCCTGTCACGAGAAGTCTTGGCCTGACTCCTTCAACATCATAAATCCCTTTGATC
>JAGOVS010000041.1 GCA_018060625.1 Bacteriovorax sp.
ATTGGGTTCTTGCAATAAGAACAACTCTATAACCAGGGTGGTTTCTTTTTAGTTCTTCCACAGCTTGAGCTGTTTGGAGTAAGTCGCCAAAACGAGTTAGTTGAATAATGGCCAACGTGGTAGGCTCAAGTTGAGTGTCTAATATTTTCGCATTATTGCTTGCTTTCATTGAGATCCTCCTCAATTAGCTTACTAAGAAGTATGATTTTTAAATCTTCCTCTGTTAACGCCGTTGATTTTTCGATCTTTTCTTTGACTTTAGTGATTTCGATATTAATTTCTTCGTTGAGCATGTTCATTCAAATAATCCTAAAATGTATATTAACTATTTATATGCTCAGGCTCTTTATTGATGAATTCAGCCCGCTTTTGAATGGCAATGTTATCCCCTAATTGCTTTATGCAATGAAGAACTTTTTGAATGTCTGATTTTAATTCATAAAGTAAAATCTCAACTTCTTTTGCATTCTCTTCGAACGTCTTGGTGTTGATTGATTCAATTTTTGTTTTAAACATCATAACAGGGATTTGAATGAGTGAATTAGAGTCTGCATGTGAAATGAGTCGTCCGAGGTTCATGATGAAATCTCGAGAGCTTTTTTTGCTCTCCAGGCTTTGTAAGAGTGAGCGAAGTGTTCCAAGGAGGTCTTTCATGACGAGGGTGACATTTGCCTTTTCTTTTGTGCTCCAATTGGTTGCAGCTACCAGGCCAAATTCGATAGCATCGTCGTAAATCTCCATTGACTCATTTTGGTCGTAAATGAGGTCTATAAGCTGCCGGGACATTAAACGGTGAATTTCAGTTTGGGAGTCAACTGTTCCAGCTATTACAGAATAACGAGCACCAAGCTTGTCAAACGTACATCCATAAAGAGTAACGTCATTAGAAAGTCTAGGCCGGATGGTTTTAGTTTTTGAGAAAAAATATAAAATTGAAGCCATTATATCATGGGCCGTTATCTTACTTTCAATGCTTGAGGTCGCTGAATTTGAACTAAAATTTCGATCAGTGATAATATCTGTAAGGATTAGACTTCCTTGTGAATAGCTACCTTGCTTTAAAAATGGGGCATGGCCTAAAGAGATTTCTAAAAGGGAAGTTCCGACTAAGTCAGCAATGTGTTTAATGGCCGTATCAGGTGTAACTAAGAGATCAATGTTCTTTAAAATTGAAGCTACTGTTTCAAGGTCAGCTTCCATAACAACGATTTCCCCATTGAAATGTGTATTTATTCTATTTGCAAGTTCTCTCTCTTCTTCATTTGGTGCAATTAGGAGGATTGGTGCAAGTTCTCGGTTTGACTTAATGCTTTTAATGAGTTCTATAATTGTATTTTCAGGGATGTCTTTTGTTGGTGAAGCAGTCTTGAGCTGGATACCGATGACCTTTGCGGTTGCCTCTGATCCAGTTTGCTCTCTTTTGATATTGTTTATTGCAAAGGCTGCCTGAGCATTTTTCTCAGGGCCTGTTAAGAGTTTATCGCCTTGTCTGGCGAGAGCGACACCGGCCATTTTGTGGTAGCAATCAACAAAATGAACGGGAGAATATCGTATTGTGGGCAAAACATCGTTAAAAAGAAGTTCCCAATCATTTTGAGAGACAATGTTTCTTTCATTGTTAAAGTGTATACCAATTACTTTATCAGTTGAATTTTTCAAATATGAACAAAGGTAAGCGCCAATGAGATCATTTGAATAGTTGATAATCTCGTCCCAGTGCTGATTTTTTATTTCACTTAGTTGTGTAAAAATTTTTTCTAGGGCAAAGCCATCAGAAAACAGTTTGTTGGTTTTTAGCGTTATAATTTCTTGACGGTCAATATTGTAGGTGTGAACACAATTATTTAAATAGCGAGCAGCTTGCATGCTTTCTTTGTAAACCATAAGGGAAATGTTTGCATTTTGGTGTTGAGTGAGGGAGTTGATCAGGTGTCCTGTTGTGTAAACATCCCCGAGTCTACGCAGATTTATTATAAGTATCTTTTTCATAAATTCTCTCCGTTCTCGTAATTTTTTTTAGTCATCTCAATTAATGCCATTGCTAAAAAATCAAATTCCTCAAAGTAAGATTTTTTTGGAATTTGTTGATAGAGAACTTCGTTTAATGTTGCATTTTGATCAAAGCGTCTGAGGTAGCTGCTGACTTCAGGAGATAAAATAAAATTCATAATACCAGCAATATTGCTTGGTGCTTCAAAGGTAAGAATGCTTTTAAAATAATCTTGATAAAGATTAAAAGAGGGAGGGTGTGCGATAATTGCAGGCTTTCTTAATAAAAAATGGACTAGTTCGAGATCACTGTAGAGTTCATTTGATTCAAAACCAGAGTAAACAGTGACATTTTTTTTGTTCAACAGTTCAAACGCGATACAGTCTTCGTGTACCTTGACGTTGGGTTCAATGACAATGATCTTAAAGTTGTCGCCGTGGAAATGTTGTAACTTTTCGCTTACCGAATTTACATGATAGGCAAAGCCTAATCCTAAAATAAGTACTTCTTTTTTTTGTTTGAGATTTTCTAGCTGGGCCTCGATGAGATTTTCAGCTTCCTTAAAAGGATTGTAGATTGAGTGAAGGTGAACTCCATTTATGACAGGAACTCTTTGTTCTGTCCTGGAAGTTTTTACTTCATAAGAAATTATCTTAGGTAAATTCATGAGCACCCCTGTTCCTCATCCTTAAGGTTCAAAAAGGTAAATATCGAGGTTGAATTAGTCATTAATTCAACTACTCTATTTCCTCATGTTCTGAAATTTTTGTCAATGTACAAAGCTTTCAGTACATTTCTTGCTACTTATTTTTTGCTTTCTAAGTTGTAGCCTTTAAACATTTCTTTATTTTTGAAAATGAGAGCGATCTCTCTAGTCGTATTATCTTTTTGTTGACCTAAAAGCTCAACTGTTTCTTGGTCTATGGCAATCATTCTTTCTGACCAAGTGCTGAGGTCGTGAAACCATGCCCTTAAAATAACAAGACCATCTTGGGTAATCTGCTCGGCCGTTAAAAGGTTGATTTGCGTCTCTACCTCTTTTTGGAGGATTGAAACAATGTTTACGATTCGATCCCTGTTTTCAGTTTCACTGACTACTCGATCTAGATCTTCTGTTTTTGCAAAAATATTAATTCTTTCTGTGCAATGAACGGCAAGGTCAAGCATTGATAGGTGGTCCTGAATATCTTCAAATATTTTATCATTCATAGAGGTCCTCAAGTGGTTAAAAGTTTATTATTTAAGCTCGTTGTTTGGCGAAGTGGCCTGGGAGGATTTCAGTCCTTTAATTGCCTCACTCCATCCCTCATAAAGAGTATTTAAAACATTTAAACATCCCTCTAGTGGTTCGGCGTCGATTTTAATATTGGCCTGAGTACTTGAGAAAAGAATGTAATCGTAGAGGGATGATAATTCCTTCGCGATGTCCCCACCAACTTCAAAATCGAGACTATTGTTTAGTTCGACAACAATATCTTGAAGCTTGCCGATATATTCACCTTTAGCCGCTATTTTTTTATCATGAATGGCCTCAATGGCCTTTTTGCAGTTTTTTATCGCTGCTTGATAAAGCATTAAAAGAATCTGCTCCTTACTTGCTGTGCTGACTGCCGTCTTTTTGTAAGCTCCATACCCATAACTCATATTTGCCTCCTATAGATTATCCTAATTCTTGAACAGGGTTAGCGCCTCCAGCTCCAGCAAGAGCTGCTACGCCTGCACCCTGTGATCTAATTCTTGAAATTGTCCCTTCTAGTCTAGAAAATTTATCTTTTAAATTTTTTTCTTTTTCTTCGAGATATTTTTGTTTTTGACTGATTCTTCGATCGATTTGTTCAATATTACTTTGAAGCGATTTTTTTCGGCTTTGGATAAGTCCATCTGGCATTCGCAATGTTGTGTTGATTGTTGAATTTAGAGCATCCATGAACCCTTCTGTTTTGCCTTCATCTTCTATAAAGGTTCCAGTGAGAATTTGCGAAGCCAAGTTATAATTAGAGGAGATGAGTGCTTGGAATTTTTTTTGGTCAAAATCTAAAAGACCTTCTCTGTTAAAACTTAATCCTAATTCTCCAACCCTGTGAAATCCAGAATCCGTTTTAACGTCTTTGAAAACAGCGGTGTGAATACGCCCCTGCAAGGACTGGAGCATGATGTCTCCCCCAAGTGTTCTTGAAGTATCTGTCTTCTCATCAATGGAGTTTTGATCCTTGATAAACTTTAAAATGGCATTAAGTTTGGTTACCAAGTCACCAACTTTTGCACCAACCGCGTCGACATCCTCAGATATGTTTA
Organism: Bacteriovorax sp.; assembly: GCA_018060625.1. Classification (GTDB taxonomy): domain Bacteria; phylum Bdellovibrionota; class Bacteriovoracia; order Bacteriovoracales; family Bacteriovoracaceae; genus Bacteriovorax. The sequence goes on from JAGOVS010000041.1 coordinate 4,286, forward strand.
TTGAGAATTCTTCACCTGGTTTTGCTTTTTTTAGATCGATGGTGACACCAGGGATGATGTCTTTGAGTTTATTTTCCGAGGCTTCAATTTCAAAACCATCTAGTTTTACTTTTGCATCATGCGCTTCTCTTTGGAATTCGAGTTGAAAGTCTTGGTCTCCATCGACAAAATAGAAGTAAGGAAAGTCTACAGCACTGTCATCACCCGTTTTATTTAAGCTTAAAACAAGTCTCCAGGGAGTATCTGATCCACTTCCATCGTTCACGACATTCGCAGTTACGCCAAGGCTTGAATCCTTGTTGATAAGTTTTGCAATCCCACTCAGTGAGGCGTTGTCTGAATCAACATAAATATCTTTAGTCTCTCCACTGGGAAGTGTGTATTGAATAAATCCTACGCCGACATAACTATTATCTTTGTCTTCAAACCCCGTGGACATGGCGCTAGATTTTTGGGCAAGGGAGGTAACTTCAAACTGGTAGTTTCCCGGGATTGCGCGATTTTTATCAGTAGTTACTCCGACAATGTCATTATTTGTATCGACTTTTAACTCTCTTAAGGCCCTGGCGTTGGCATTAAGCGCAAGGTTGCCGCGAACTTCTTCGGCCATTTTTAGCAACTGATCGACAAGTCCTTTCTTGTCTGAAATTTTGCTTTTTTGTTTTTCCATATTCTGGATAGGGATTTGTTCAGCAGACATAATCTGCTTAACAATGTCCTTTGGTAAGCCAGTACCTATGGAGCCAAATGATATGCCCAAAAAATCCTCCTGATTTAAAGGGGGCCAATACCTTTAAAGAATAACATACGGTAGGACCATTCTATATGAGGCAGGAATTTCTCAGCTATCTTGAGAAAGGGAAAAGTTGATTTAAGAGATTTGGTATTAATTACTTGTGAAGCGGCGTGGAGACCCTTAAAATAAAAAAGACCGGATGGGGCCGGCCTTTTTTGTATTCTAGGATGTTTAAGAAGTGGAGTATGGGATCCAAACTTCTTAATTACTGATTTAATCGGTTATTATGGAAAATACTTTAGTAAATGGTTCAAACATATTTAAAATAAAATGGAAATTCTTCACTTTTCGAGTGGTTAGCTATTTCTCGTTTTTACTTATCCCCGTCTATGTTCAGAAGGACTTGCAAGTTAATTCTTGGTTGTTGGCCCTCATGATGACTCTGTATATTCTCTTTATTGTGAGTCAGTGGTTCTTGCTGGGAAAAGAGATTGATCACCGTTTAAAAATTTATTTTCGAGTTAACTCCTCTATAGATCGAGTGGTTTACCGCCTTTTCTTGGGGATGTTTTTCTTTATTTTACTTTTTAATCTCATAAATCTTCTAGATTCTAAGTGGATTTATAATAGTTACTGGATCACGTGGGCCATTTTGGGATTATTCTATTCCTGGCCGACACGGGGAAAAATTATTCAAGAATCTGTCTCCTCAAATTTTGGAGAATTTCGTTTTCTAGACAATTTTGAAAAAACCCTTGTCGGTTTAGTTCTCATCATGTTTATTTTTACTCTGCCAGACTTACCTCCCCTGGTTAATATTGAAATGCTCAAATTATATTTTGATCCAATGGAGAAGATAGGAAATCCCCTATGGAATTTCTTGTTAGTAAATTATTATCCTTTTAAGAACTACCCTGATCTTTTTAGACTAGCTTGGAGCTTGCATTTTTATATAGTGGGTATGGGGCTTTTTCTTTTGGTTTTCTATGCGTTCCTACGTTTTTTTGTCTCTCGAAGACTTTCTTTGTTAGGTGTTTTTGCTCTTGTCTCATCTTGGTCATTTAGTAAAACACTCGCTACGAATATCGAATTTTCTATGCTTACGACGTATTCACTTCTTTGGATATGGACTCTTTTGTGGGTTACAAAAAGTTCAACTTACCGGGCCGGGCTTTTTATGGGGCTGGTCAGTTTTTGGGGAACATTATTAAATCCCAGTTATGCAATATTGGTCTTTTTTCAATTTATTTTTTTAGTTCTTATCTTTTTAAGAGACAGAACACCCTGGTTTAAGCGGCAGCTAATAAAATATGCACTGTTTGGATTTGTTCTTACAATTCTGCGTCTTCTGTCACATACCGATTTATTAGAATCAATTCACACTATTGATTGGAGCTTTTTAAAAAATGCATATGTTGAACTTGATAGAAAAGGTTTTTTTCATCTAGGTATTTTTGGCCTTTTGCTGGCAATTGCAAAATTTATAAGACCAAAATTTTCAATCCTTAAAGATTTTCAAATCGAAAGAGAGAGTATGAGCCTTTTTCTCCTTTCACTTTCTCTCTATGTTCTTTTTTACCTCTTTTGGGATGGATCACTGATTACAGGATTTGGGATGATGTGGCCCTTAGCCTTCCTAAGTCTTCTTCCTTTGGAACTATTATTTCAATCTTTAAGCAGACTTCGTTCAAGTCGAAATATGATTTATGTGATTTATATCCTAATCTGTCTTCTAGATTCTCACTTTGAAGGAAGGGTTAAGCTCTTCTTGAAGATATTTAACAGTTAAATTTCCTGGTATGTTACAATTTCTATTAAGAGAACATTAACAATAAGGCTAATGTTTGACGATGGAGTGGTAATGTTTAGTTCAGGATTAACTAAAGGTCTCTACAACAGCTTCTTACGTTCTTATCAATTAGACAGGTCAGAGCTAGAATCAACTCCATTTATTTACGTAGACACAGACTCCGGCGAGGTAAGGTTGTTGACGAACCTAATGCGCACAAGCGAAGTCGGTTCTGAAATTTATGCTGTCTCAATTGCATCTGGTGGTAAAGTAGAAGTACTTTCAACAGAAAATAAATAAGACTGCGGCTTCTTTGCTTAGTCCAATTTTTCAAATGGTGCTTAGGCATTGAGGCCATTCTTTTATATAAAAAAATGGTTCTTACATGTTCTGTCTGCTAATAATACCCGAGTGACAATTTTTTGACTTGTTGTGAATAACTACGGCGTTTCAGCGAATAATGAATTTTGTAAAATCAGAGAAGAGCATTTTTATGTGAATATCTGTCCTAACTATTGAAAATAAGAATGCCTTTTGAGGGCGTTGAGAAAATATGATTTTGTTGGTCCAGGTTGAAATGTTGATAACTATCGTGTTTTTGTGGATAAAATAATCAAGTCAACTACTATTATTGAAAAAATGTAAGATATTTTCATTGCGCAAGGTGTTTTTTATGAAAAATATGCAAAACCAAGTAATTCTTAAGTTGACAGAAAAGCTTGCCATTTTTTTTGGATCTCAAGCTTCTCGTTTATTGCAGACGGATCTAAAGAAAGATCAAAGTATTGTTACTGAAATTGATTTATTCGTCTCGCAAATCATTAAAGAGCAACTTTCATTACATGCAAAATACTCAAGCTATTCTTTTTTCAGTGAAGAAGACTATTCAGAATATGCATTTCCTTGCGCTATTCTTGATCCAATTGATGGTACACGAGAACTGGTAAAGGGGCGTCCAGAATGTGCTGTCTCCCTGGCCCTCATGCGTTCTTCGAGAATTGATGATCCTGAAAATTATGCTTGGTTGTTCAACCCCTTTAGTGGTTTTTCACTCGACACCACAATGTTATTTGTTCCTTCGTTAAATAGATCATCACAAAAAAGCCTAGCACTTGTTTCGCGTTCGGAATTTCACAAGGGATTATTTGATAAGTTCTTACAACAGAGTCAAATTGAGATAAGCCCTAGAGGAAGCATTGCTTTTAAACTAGGACTTCTTGCTTCTGGAGCTTGTGATTTTGTCATCAGCTTAGCACCTAAAAATGTTTGGGACATTGCTGCGGGGACAATTCTTTGTCATCAAAGAGGCATTTATTTTTATCAAAATGGAATCCGAATAAATAAGTTAGATAAAATGTCATATGAAGGTGTTTTAATTTGGACTACGGAAGCACAATTCTCCATGTTGCAGAGTCTGCTGGGTGATGAAATTTTAAAAATGAAATATTAGGAGTTCTTTCATTTTATAAATTCAATTCTGATTAAAAATAACTTATTCACTCATTTCAAAGTAAATTTGTGAGGTTGTTTTATGAATCATTTTCTCTTTAAAAAATTAGTGAATATAAGCTCTCCTATATTGATCACGGGCCCATCTGGAACGGGAAAATCCCAGATGGCCTATAAGCTTTTCAACTGCTCAAGTATTCACAAAGAGAAATTTTTGACTTTGCACTTGGCCAGTCTTAAGGAAGACTTACTTGAAAGTGAGCTTTTTGGTCACAAAAAAGGTTCATTCACAGGAGCAATTGATAATAAAAATGGTTATTTTAAGGACGTTGGAAGTGGAACACTTTTTCTAGATGAAGTGGGAGAGCTTTCTTTAGAATCACAAAAAAAATTACTGTATCTTTTAGAAGAGAGAAAATTCACTCCTATCGGCTCTACTTCAACGGTAACTTTTGAAGGACGACTCATCATTGCGACCAATAAGGACTTAAAAGCAATGGTGAATGCGGGTACCTTCAGGGAAGACCTCTATTTTCGATTAAGCATTTTTCATATGAAACTTGATCCAATTGCGCAAAACAAAGAGCACTTGATGTTAGAAATTAATAAAACCTTTGAGGATTTAAAGGTGAAATACCATCGGCCATTTTTAAAATTGAGTCCAGATGTGACAAATCTTTTGATGGCTTCATCATGGAAGGGGAATTATAGAGAATTAAAAAATTGTTTGGAATTTGTCATTGCCTTGGCCGATAAACGTGAAATTCAGCAAGCAGACTTACCAGGTTGGTTTTTGGAGGAATTGTCCCCAAGTCAGGCCACAACAGAAGCGGGTTTTATTTCGCAATTTCCGGATGATTTCGGCCAGGCCCTAGAGAGTTTTGAGGCTTGGTATTTAAGAGCAATGTGTGAAAAATTCTCTGGAAGGGTTAACGAAACGGCCCGCAAACTTGGCATGAGTAAAGCAACTCTTATAAGTAAATCTAAAAAGTATCAAATAGACACTCTCTCAATGAGGGCGAAGTCCAAGGCCTTATCTCTAGGGAAAAGGGCCGCATAATAATTACATCTTACCTATGGAATTAATTGACTTTAGAGCGAAAAAAGCGCAAATAACAAGCTTTATAACTGCTCTATGAACTCTGAGGTTTGAATGCTTTCAAAAAGCAAAATATTATTTTTTTTCGGAGCACTTTTTTCTTTTCAAGTCTTGGCATCAGGAACAGTGCTTATAGATGGCAAGGATATAAAAAGTCGAGACTCTCTTCATCATTTAATTGCAAAAAAACTAAATTTTACCCAGGGTTATACTAAAAGTAGCGAGTCTCTCTATGATATTCTAAGTTCTGATTTTAGAGGTGATAGCATTATCAAATTCAAGCATCTCAGTATTCTTAAAGCTAAGCTTGGGACAGACTATATTGAAAATTTCGTTCAGGCGATTGAGAATGCGTCTGTAGACAATAATCGTATTGTCTTGCTTCTAGAGTAAACATTTATGACTTTCAAAGTAAAAGACCATTATTTTCATAAAGCTAAAAAAGAGAATTTTTTGGCAAGAAGTGTTTATAAATTAGAAGAAATCGATGAACGCTTTAAGATCATTAGAAAATCTGATCAAATAATAGATTTGGGTTACCATCCTGGTTCTTGGATTCAATATACCTCAGAGAAGCTAGGTAAAGATGGCTTAGTTATTGGGGCAGATATTAAAGAAATAAATAATAAATTATTAAATCTCACCAACGTTCGTCTGTTTCAAAAAGACGTCTTTACGATTGAATCGATGGCAGAGCTTGGAGTGTCTGATCAATTTGATGTGGTTTTATCTGATATGGCCCCAAACACGACTGGAATCCAATCTGTTGATCAAATTCGCTCGCTTAATCTAGTTGAGATGGTCTTTTCCCTTCTTCCTCGATTCCTTAAACCTGGGGGAAATCTCGTCATTAAGGTCTTTGAAAGTAATGATGCTCAAGTATTCTTAAAGTCTCAGAAGAAGCATTTTGAAGAGTACCATTACCTGAGACCCAAATCCGTAAGGTCTGTGAGTAAAGAATTTTTTGTCATTGGGAAGAATTTTAGGCCATAATATCAGCTTACATGAAGTAAAACATGATGGTTGATAAATACATGGATAAGCTAAATAAAAAATCTCAAAAAATAAACAGTAAGTTTATTTTCATTTCAACATTTCTTGGGCTAGGCCTTTTTTTCGGGGGCACGGCATTTAATAGTTGTCAGGGAAAATTTAACTTTAAACTCAGCGCTGCTGAGCAAGTAGACGGACCCGATTCTCCGGCATTGTCCAGTGGGTTAAGGCAATCGCTTGAGCGCTCTTTTCTTCAAGGGTCTGAATGGCCTGAAAAGTTAACCATAGACAATAAAACCATGAAAGTGGAATATAATTTTAATGGCAATCTTACGAATTATGCAAAAAATCTACTGAAGCAGTATCGCTCTGACTATACAACAATCACAGTGATTGATAATGAAACGGGAAAGGTTTTAGCTGCTATTGGATACGAAGGAAAAGGCAATCGATTTGATAAAAGCTTAGTCTTATCCAATACACATCCCTCTGCAAGTTTAATTAAAATTATTACTACGGCAGAGTTGTTGCAAAATTCCCAAGTCAAAAAAGAAACCATGTTTGATTTCAGAGGGCGAAGCACGACCCTTTTTAAATATCAATTAAATGATTCAAAAAATAATCGTTGGGATAAATCTCAAACGTTAGAAACGGCATTTGCTAAGTCAAATAATGTTATATTTGGAAAAGCGGCAATTAAAAATATGACGAGTGAGAATTTGGTGAGAATGGCCGAGGGCTTTGGATTTAACCAGCCCATTTGTCGTGAATTTAACTTTTTAAAGTCAGAGATTCGCCCAGTGAAAGACGATTTCTCCCTTGCAGAATTGGCCTCAGGCTTTAATGTCGAAACGATCATCTCCCCTATTCATGCAGCGGCCATGGCCTCTGTCGTCGCTAACGATGGTGTATTAAAAACACCAAAAATTATTTCTAAAATTATTGACCCCTCTACAGGAGAAAATATTTGGCCTGAAGTAATCAGTGAAAAAAGGGCTATTTCACCAGGGACATCAAAAGAGATGCATGACATGATGGCCATGACAATTGATGATGGGACCGCCAGAAGATCTTTTAAAAAAATGAATTATGGGTATCGTAATGTTTTAGACATCGGTGGCAAGACAGGAAGTATAACTGGTGGTACACCTTATGGAAAAAGAGACTGGTTTGCAGCCTATGCCATTCCTCGTGAAACAGGGAAAGGAAAAGGGATATCGATCAGTGTAATGAATGTGAATGTTAAGAAGTGGCACGTAAAGTCGTCGATGTTAGCTAAGAATATAATTGAATACTATTATAAAAATATTAATCCTGTCGCCCTTGGTACAAGTGGCGATAATAAACGAGCTCCAAGTGATTCATCGCGGCCCCTTAAAAAAAGGCGCCATCGTTATCATAGAAAGAGTGTATAGGTAAATTATGAGTGATGATTTAGAAGTAAAGAATGCAGACGGTTCAACAACTGAAGTAAATGACTCTACGGTTGAAGATTATGTGACAAAAAAAGACAAAATGATTAAAGAGGCTAAGTCGATCGCCTTAATCATTATAGCTGTCTTAACATTTCGATCGATTTTTTTTGAACCTTTTCGTATTCCATCTGGATCGATGATTCCTACTCTGATGATTGGGGATTTCATTCTGGTTAATAAGTTTTCTTATGGATTAAAGGTCCCATTCACAGATTTTACCTTTGGTGACACCAGTTTTGATCCGATTTATATAGCGGGAAAAAGTGAACCAAAGCGAGGTGATGTCGTAGTTTTTAAGTACCCTAAAGAATTATCCGTAAATTACATTAAGAGAGTTGTGGGATTACCTGGAGATACTTTAGAAATTCGAAATAAAGTTGTTTATATTAACGATAAGCCTATCGAACCAAAAGAATTTGATGGGAAAGTGATTATGGATGACATGGATGATAAATTTAAGGGATACAATTTAAAATTCTATAAATTAAACACAGGTGATCATGAACACGTTATTCAGCAGGATAACGACAACTATTTTAAAGTCGATTTTGAAAAAATTACTATTCCCGCTGGAAAATATTTTATGATGGGTGACAATCGTGACTTTTCTTATGACTCTCGTTACTGGGGATTTGTTTCTCATGAGCAAATCAAAGGAAAAGCAATGTTTGTATGGTTCTCATTTATCTTTCCTCTAGGTGAGAATCCGATGAAGTTTCGGCCGGGAAGAATTGGTACTCCTATAAATTAATTTAAAACTTTAATTTTTAAGTGAAATTTTTGTACAGCCATCATTTCCTTCGATGTTTTCGAAGTGTAAATCTTGGCATTCTCTTTTAAGGTAATTTCTAAGCCATCCCTTAAGTATACCATCCCCGTGCCCGTGAATGATGGTTACAAAAGGAACAATGCCAGTGAAAACTTCCTCAATGGCCTGGTGGCAGTTTTTTTGAAATTCATCTAAACGCATACCCCGGCAATCAATCTCTATGTCCCCTCTAGTTGTGCGATCTACATTAATCGCGATAGAGCGGCTTGGCGTTTTTACCCCAGAGGCCCAGCGAAGGTCCGAACAGGTAACCCAGACTGAAAGAGCGCCATGTTGTATTTGTATCTCTTTTTTTCGAGAATTGACTTGTGTGACTTTAACGTCTTTTTTTACACCAATAGAAAAGACTAACATGTTTATCTGAATATCTTCGAATGCAATTGGACGATAATGAGTATATTTTTCATCAACATCATGTCGGAGGATTTTCTGAGGAGCTTCTTTATTAAGGGCCGATTGAATGAAGGCCATCTGATGACCCAATTTTCGGCGCGTGGTAATATCTCCATTCTTAACCTCACCAAGAAGAATCTCGGCTTGATCAAAAAGTCCGCGAATTTTTTTAGTATATTCATTAAGTACTTTTTCTCGTTCTAGAAATAATAGACCTTCCATAGAGGATTTTTGGTTTTTTAACTCAATTTGAAGATTTCGATTGGTTGTTAATAATTTATCTAAGTCGATTTTTTTCTGAGAGAGTTCCTGAAGTAACGATTCATAAGTCACTTGTTTTTGGTCTAAAAGAGTTTTTGCCTTTTCACTAATTTGAGTCTTTAGGCCAAATAATGAAGACAAGTTATCAAATATCTTAAAAGCTAAAGAGCTGCCTGGTTCTCCTAGGATTAATTTATAAGTGGGACGGTTTAAGTCGAAATCATAACCCACATGCGCAGAAACATAATCAGCTCGAGCATGCATAAAAGTTTTGAGTACCTGGTGATGGGTTGAAATAATGACTTTTGAAGCAGAACGCTCATGCACCTCTTCTAAAAAGGCAATTGCTAATGCAGAGGCTTCTTCCGAGGAGGTCGAATTAAAGATTTCATCAATTACAATGAGATTCTTTTCTTCTAAGTTTTGTAAAAGTTCTAAGTAGTATTTTGATTCGGAGGCAAACGAGCTTAAACCTTCTGCCAGGTTTTGATGGTCATGACTGAAGTAAAAGAGGTTCTTTACGGGGTAAAGGACTGCACTGCTTGCCGGTACAAAGAGTCCCATATGTACGAAAAGAACGGAGAGACAAAGTGATTTCAAAACGACTGTTTTTCCCCCAGTATTAGGGCCTGAAATAATTAATCCTTTGTGACCACCATCCAGCAATAAATTATTTTTAATGGGATGGTTTAATAGTGGATGAAACAATCCATTTAACTCAAAATAAAATTGAGGAGTAAGTTTGGGCTTTGTTAAACCAAGTTTTTGGGAATAAGTGGCCTTAGTGTTTATCCAGTCGAGCTCAACAACCCACTCAGAAAGTGAAGCAATGTCATCGGCGAAAGCGTGAGCGATCTTACTTAATTCAATTGTCAATTTCAGCATCGTCGCTTCAATTTCAGAAAGTAAGTGAATGCGCTTGTTGCTTTTATCGCGAATCTCGTAAGGCTCAACAAAAAGAGTCATTCCTGATTGAGAACGGGAAATAATCGGTCCCAAATCAGAATTGTAAGAATCTGAGCGAACCGCAAGAACATAGCGGTCATTAATGATATCATAATTGTCTAATTGCAGTTTATTAGCATAGAGATCACTCTTAGAAGCTTTTTGAATACTTGTACGGAGGTCACTTTCTAGAGCAAGAACTTCGGAATATAATTTTTTTAAAAGAGGATGTCTTTCGTAGGAGGCATTACCAGAGAAGTCAATGAATTCACGCAAAGGTATGAGGAAATTTTTACGAAGTTTTTGAAATCCATCTGCCTTGATCTCATAGTTTTTCTCAAAAACAAGATTGCGAAATGGTGAAAATCCTTGATGATAGGCCTCTAAAAGGAGAGCAAAAAAATTAAGTTCCTTTGCTTCGAAAAATTTACCTTTAAAGAGATCGGGTATAAGCGAAAAGAATTCAGCTCCCTCAGGAAGCATGCGAAATTTTGCGCTGAAAAGCATTGAGAAATCATCATAGTGACTGATGAAAAATTCAAGACGATCAAGGTCGCGTTGAATGTAATCAACATCATGAAATAAGGGTGAAGAAGTAAGCCTATTTTTTGTAGACTCAAAGTGTGCTAAACTGGTCAGGTCCCTTGTTAGTTGATACCAATCAAGGAGCTCTAGAGCTTCACTATTACCATTAAGAAGATTTAAAGACATGGTTCAAACTCGCCAACAATTAATTTCCATCAGTGACGAATATAACAGTTTATTTTCAAAAAATGAATTTTATCCTCTTCAGAAGGCCTATACAACGCCACACTTTTTGGTTTTTTCAGTGCGTTTTCCAGGAAAAACGATTTCCCTGTATATTGGTCGAGGAAACCAGTATCAAGGATTTTTTCTGTCGGATAAAATGCCACCTTCATACCTGAGGGTTCAGGACAGATTACTTGATTATGTTCGAAAATACTTAGTTGGTTCGAGACTTGGAAAAATTCAGCTGGATTCGAAGAACCAAGTATTCTTCTTTCGTTTTAAAAATGAACATAGCGATAACTCTATTTTATTTGGTTACAAAGAGAGACAACTTTTTTTCATTAAGCAAGCATCTAAAGAGCTTTATGTAAGCTGGAGCGGAGAAACAATTGAATCGGAGAACATATCTTTAAATGTTGAGAATTTCCTTCCGGATCGATTCATAGAGCAAGAGAGCTCTGACATTTGGACGATTAATGACTATTTATTAGATGAAGCCAAGAAAATGGGAGGAAGACCCATTCAAAAGAAAAAAGAAAAGTTTCTCCTTAGAAAAATTGCAAATATTTCGAATGATCTTAGGCAATCAAGTGTCTGGCCATTTATTGAAGGAGATCTTCTGCAAGACCGAATTGATTTAACAGTCGATGAGCTTAATCTTTATGGAATAAAAATAAACACCCTCGCACTTCCTTCTTCTTGGGCAAAGCGAGACTTTATTTTTAAGAAAATAAAAAAACTTAAGAAGGCCGAGGATATATTAAAGACCCGCTTGGAAGAATCACAACATGAATTAGAAAAAGTTAAGGAGGGTCATTTTGAATTTGAAGTGACAAAAGATAAAGTGATCCAGCCACTTTGGATAACCCACACGATAAAGACAAAAACTGAAAATTCAGCGTTTAATATTAAATATTTTAGTATTAATAAAATCACGGGAGTTTTGGGGCTAGACTCGCATGGCAACGACCATATTCGTTCTATTTGCTCCAAAGAACACTACTGGTTTCACCTTGAAAACTACCGAGGAGCTCATTGCATAATAAAGACAGAAGATTTTTCTCAATTAACCCCACGATATTTAGAGGCCATCGCTTCAATGTTAAGGGATCATTCAGGTTTAGAGATTAATGAGATACCGATGTTGTTTAGTCAGTTAAAGCATGTAAAGGGTGTAAAAGGAGCGAGAGGACAAGTTATTATCAAAAAACCAAAGTATTTAAGTTGTGTATATATAAATTGGAAAGAAATTATTTCCATAAGCTAGACTCATTTGAAAGCAGTGCTTCCTCTCTATACAATAAGAGAAGAACAACTAAGGTGGAATGACTAATGAAAAAAATCGTACTTTTAATTATCTGCTTATTTAACAATGTTATTTTTGCTCAAGACAAGGTTGAAGAATTGGAGCAATTTGAAATTAGAACTTACACTCCTCAAAAAAATGGAGTAGCAGATCTTGTTTTTGAAGCTAGGATCGACAATCTAACTGAGATGCTTGCCAAAAATCTGGTCATTGGAAAATTAGTGGATGTTTCCTACAAAATCTATTGGATTGCGCCTTCACAATATAAAATAGACATCCACGGTTTGCCAAAGGGCTTTGAAGAAGTGCGATCGGACCTGACAAGCTTAATTAAGGGAAAGTTAGAATTCATACTTCCTGAAAAATTTTCTGAAAAGTTAAAAGGATATAATTTAAAGTCAGAGACAAAAGGAGATGGTAAATTAATACGTGCCATTGATCCAACTTATACTATGGCGACGCCAGAAGTTGATATTATTATTAATAAAGCAGGTGAACTGAAGTCAGTTGAATCTAAATCGGCAATGTCTCTAGTAAAAAGTGACTTTTCCTACTCACCGAAGTCGTGGAGCAATAATAAACTCGTTCTTGATAAAATGGTTCAATCCTCTAGACAAGGGAGTACTTTACTAACCACTACAAATGCTTTGGAATATATAAATATAAATGGTATAGGATTTCCTTCTAAGATTACCGTAAAAAGTGTCTCCGAAACAGTTGTTCCGGCCACACCTAAGACAAAAGAGAAAAAGCTACGGAATGAAACTGGGACTATCGTTCGTTTTTCAAAATATGAAGTGAATTCAGGAAAAGCTCAGCGTTTCATTGTTGATGGTCTAAAAAGGTAAGGATTTAGTGACAAAAATTCAATGCTTGTTAACTTACCTTATAGTTGGTTTGTTATCTTTGATGACATTTTCTTGCCAAAAACAAAAATCACCCAATATTGAAAATAATGAATTTAGAGGATCTCGCGAAATGGCGAGACTTCAGGCATGCTCAAATGTAAATTTTAATAAAGGTGTTCTTCTTTATAAAAACGCCTTGGATCTTTTTGTTTGCTCTAGATGGGATGAGCAGTTTCCAAGTATGTATCAGTCCATGAAAAAAGTAAGTGCAGCTTCTTGGGATCATGTGATGGGACCCTTGGATGAGAGCTTTATTTCAAACCAAGAAAGACGAGATCGATTTTTTAAAAATGTTCATGATCTTGATTCGTTAGGAGGATTAGACGATCTCAGTTACGTTATCGTGGCCCTTAATGAAACTAATTTTTTTGATTCAACGAAGGCCATGTTTATTTGCGTGGATAATCCAACAGATGCTCTTTGTGCAGACAGATCTGGTCGAATACCTGAAAAAAAATCGCTTAAGAATATAGTTAAAATAATAGATACCGACACTGAAACGATCGAAAATTTTTCTCGCTTTGTAAAAATTCTTGTAAAAGTCATTGGTCGTCATCAAGAAATGGTTCGAGAAGAAATTAATAAATTTAGAATTAACCCTCTTTTTATACCAGTCCGTCTGAAATTAATAGACTCTGTTGCAGATAAAGTACGGACAGGGCTTACTGTTGATGATCGAGAGCTAGCAGGTAAGTTACTACTTTCTGAAAGTCAATCAGGCTCTGTTCCTTGGATTTATCAATGGATTCAAGATTTAAAAATGAGTCGTGAAAAATTTAGAGACTTGGTCGAATACCCTGTGCTAATTAACCCTGAATTTTCAAATGAGATAAAGAGTTTAAAGCTTGCTTACGACGGAGGATTAACTTGTTCAATTAAAAGTACCAAAAATCCAAATGAGTTAGTTGAGTTTGATTTTAAAACACATTTGGCAGATTATGTAGGAGTTATCCGAAATAGAAGTTATAAGGGCTTTTATGACTATACCTCAGCAGATATTCTTTCCTTGAAAATGTCTGCTGAGGTCTGTGAAGAGTTGGAAAAAAATGCGTATAATTCAAATTTTTTAAAAACACTTACTCATTTTGCAGAATTTATGAGTGAGAAAAAATATTATGAATTAGTAAAGTTTCTGATGTTGCAAACGACGGCCAAAGGTGATTTGGGTAAAAAATTCTCAGAAAATCTCTATTTGTTTGACCTTATCTCAGGAGATTTTTTTTCCTCAGCAAATGCCTTAAATGCTCACATCGTATCTAATACTCGCTCCTTCTACCCTTTGATTTTTGACGTCCTAAAGGCCCTTCCAGCAGATGCTTATGTCAACCTTGGAGAATTTCTTCAATCGATTGGCAAAGTTGAAAATGATGAAAAATTTAAAGGGGTAGCCGCTTTTTGGAATTTTTTTAGCCCCGAAGAAAAGAATTTTATTTTTAATTTCATAGATCGTCACTTTGACAAGAATGTAAATTATGTTCTCCTTTTTGATTTTTACACTAAATTTCTTGATGAGCTAAAGGAGGTGCAGCCCATACTTAAGCAAAATTGGATGGGCAGTGATCAGAAGGAAGAAATGTCGTACTTAGCACTGCAGGATTTTTTCACAAATTTCGCTGGGAAAGAAACCCTAATGGATTTTAAAAAGTTCTTTTCTCGCGACCAAATCATAAAAGTTTTAGAGGTTATATCAGACGGTCAGGGGATTAAAAAAAGAGCCAAGGAAGAAATGGATTACATCTACTCTGATAATTATGTATTAAAATCAAAAAGTGAAAAATATAGATTTAAAGTTAGCTATGATCCGACTGTCGATTCAGATTATTCTTCGCGGGAGGTCATTGAATGCATGCAGAAATTCAATGATATTGAAAATGGTTTTTATGAATTAGTTCGTCATCTTCCAGAGGCTTGTTTAAAAGTTAACAACTCTAACATTGCGTTCCGATTATATGGTTGGATAAATTCAATAGAGAGTCATTATTTAGAATATAAAAAGGGTTACTCTCTTGAAGATTCACTATTAGATCAAAAAGGATTTTTTAGTCCCCTCTTGATTAATAATACCCTTGGAATGACAAAGGTCTTAGATAATTTAATAGGTGTTTACGGGGCAAATGTTCCAACAAAGAATGGAATTAGTTATTTGTTAAATTCAACAAATTATTACTTAAATCAAAAAGGTGGTGCACGGGTTGTTGATAAAAATTTAGATTGGCTCGGCCATTTGATGGATATAGAGCCAGAAATGAGTGCACAGCACAGAAACGCAATTGTTAAGTCATTTACCCGAGTTGATAATTTTAACTACTCAAGACTATTTTTTAATCATTTTTCTCAGCTTTTCATCGATTATGGCCATTGGATTAAATCAGGTCAGTGGTTAAAAGCACAATCGCGCTCATTGGGGAAATTTGATCCGACACAGACCTGCGAGAAAGTCATTAATCAAGTGATAGCTCCCTACCCATGTCCATCGACAGAGATCGTTAAGAAGTATGGCAATGAGATCATTTTTTTATTTCAAAATACTTGGGAGAAGAGGCAAGGTTCTCCTATCGCCCAACTATTAAAAGCAATGAAAGTTGGCGAAGGATTAGATATTCCCTTGTATGGATCTGTTACTCGGAAGTCTCGCTTGAGCTTGCGGGATACATTTAAATATTTATACGATACTAGTGATAAATCCTGGCCGGTTAATAATCAAAAGGTACGATACCTTAACACGCACTGGGATAGTTCAATAGAGACAATCACCACGGCCGAGGGGATTGAAGCAGCAATTAGGGAAGTGAAGTTTAGAAAAAATTATATGGGGGCAGGTTTTTTAAATTTTGTTGTTCAGGGAAAAAATTATAACGAAGATGTTGCAGGGAGAAAGAAAATCACTAAGTTTTGTTTTTCAATTCCAGGTTATCGTTGTGGGCATAAAATGAGCGATAATGATAAGAGAAATGTGAATAATGCTCTAAATGTTTTTGATGCTCTATTGGATGTTAATAACGGCAGAGGTCTAGACCCAAGATTGAAGTATGGTGATTATTTAAAAACGTTTGAGCAAATCCTTTTAGCCTCATCACCAAAAGCAGCGCAGGAAATTAAACTAACACCTATTGATGATGATCTATTGGAAAAGCATAATGGAAAGATTTTAGTAAATATGATGATGTTGACCTTTCCAAGTAATTTTGGACGAGTTATTCGTGATCGTATTGGCCGAACGAGAGAAGATTTTGAAAGTTTTATCAACAGAGAAGACTTTAAAAGAGTAGATCGCTCACTCTTATATGGCTTTGATCTTGCTTCTACAACCGTTGCAGCAGAACGATTACTTAACAAATTGATTACGATTAAAGATGATAAGGGCCAAAATGTCTTCGAGAACACTGTCGACTGGATTGCCTCGCTCTCTTACGATGAGGTTCGTTTACTTGAAGATACAGTTT
>JAGOVS010000180.1 GCA_018060625.1 Bacteriovorax sp.
TGGTTACAGCAAAAAAAAATGATTTCCCCGAAAAAGATGTTCAGCTAGCAGATTGGTGTAAAGCCTTGTCTCATCCGGCACGCATCTCAATTCTTCGAATCTTAGCTTCAAGAAATGAATGTCAATGTGGTGAACTTGTACTCGATTTGCCCTTAGCACAAGCAACTGTAAGTCAGCATTTAAAAGCTTTAAAAGTGGCCGGCCTAATCCAAGGTCAAGTAGATGGAACTAGGCTTAAATATTGCATGAATAAAAAAAATAGAGATCGGTTTTTTAAACTGATTCAGCAGTTCATTGTCCAACAATAACATTTAAAAAACTTAAAGAAGGAATAATACATCGTTGATGTAAGAGAAAAAGATGAAGTGAAAAATCTTGCTTTCAATGTACCGAATATTCCCATGAGTGAATTTGAAACTAGGTCTAGTTCGTTGGGTAGAGCGTGGATTTTCTACAAAGGGAGACACAAGTAATATTGAAGTCAAAAAGTCATCTTGTTGTGTATAAGGAGTATTATATGAAATCTGTAAAAGTTTTAGGACCTGGTTGTGCAAAATGCAAAAATCTTGAAAAAAATGTTCGTGATGCTGTCGTAAAACTCTCAGGGGAATTCAAAGTTGAGAAAATAGAAGACTTTCAAGAAATGGCAAAATATGGAATGCTTAGTTCCCCAGGACTTGTTATCGATGAAAAATTAATATCGGCCGGAAAAGTTCAAAGCGTAGAAGAACTTGTTGAGTTATTAAAATAAAAGAGTAGGTAATATGGGGATATTTAGTTGGCTTAATTCACAAATTCTTCGAATGGATTGGCTTTCATCCTTAGTTAAGTTGTTGGTAGAAAATGTATTTCAATTAGATATGGCATCTCGATTAGGGACAAGTATTCATTTTTTCATTTATGATGTCATAAAAATATTCATTCTTTTATCTATTTTAATTTTTTTAATTTCATTCATACAAAGTTATTTTCCACCGGAGAGAACAAAAAAAATCTTAGGCAACATGACAGGTGTCAGTGCTAAAATCATGGCTGCACTTTTAGGGACGCTTACGCCTTTTTGTTCTTGTTCTTCAATTCCTTTATTTATTGGCTTTACAAGCTCTGGACTACCAATTGGCGTGACTTTTTCTTTTTTAATTTCGTCTCCATTAGTTGATTTAGCTTCGGTCATTTTGCTTGCCAGTATTTTTAATTGGAATATTGCTCTGGCCTACGTAATCGTAGGTTTAATCCTTGCGGTTATTGGCGGTATTATTATCAGTAGGGCCAACATGGAAAAATACGTAGAAGATTTTATTCTAAAAAATAAAATGGCAATTGTAGAACCAGAAAAACTTTCTAGACGTGAAAGAGTTCAATTTGCTAAAGATCAAGTGAAAGATGTTTTTTCAAGAGTGTGGTTATATGTGCTTATCGGTGTTGGTATGGGAGCGGCCATTCATAACTGGATACCAGAAGAAATCATTACAAGTTTACTCGGAAAAAATAACTGGTGGTCAGTGCTAGTTGCGACACTTTTGGGTGCTCCGATGTATGCAGATATTTTCGGTACTCTTCCAATAGCTGAAGCATTAGTGAAAAAAGGTGTGGGGCTGGGAACTGCTCTTGCTTTTATGATGTCTGTTACGGCCTTATCATTGCCTTCATTGATTATGTTAAAAAAAGTTGTGAGAATGCCGTTACTCGTGCTTTTCATAAGCATCGTTGTGATAGGTATTATAATTATTGGTTATCTTTTTAATTCTTTCAGTTACATATTGATTTAGTCTTCTAGGCGTATTGATATATTGGTTTGATAAAAAAATGGAGCGGATTACAAGGATTGAACTTGCGACCTTCTCGATGGCAAGCAAACGCTCTGCCTAAATTTAGATTCTAGCCTTAAAAATTATTCCCTATAAGTTAGATACGGTTATTTTTTCCAAGATAGGAATTATCTTAAAATTATTACCTTGTGAAAACAGGCACTTGGTCAAAACTGAAAGAGGGTGTTGCTTATTATAAGATATAGATTATAATAAGACATAGAGGTGATTATATGAATATTAAAGACTCTCTCATCCTGCTAAATATCTATTTAAGTAAAAAAGGGGTTAAGCGGTCTTTTATTATTTGTGGAGGAGCTTCGCTGGTTTTACAAGGAATAATATCTAGAACCACTAAAGACATTGATATCATCTCTCCGCCAATTGATGACATTTTAAAAGCATCCGCTCTCAGTGTGTCCCAAGATTTGGGACTCGATGACCACTGGTTAAATAGTGGGCCTGAAACAATTTCAAAAGATTTAGCAAGCGGTTGGGAGAGCAGAGTTTTTGAAGTTTTCAAGGACTCAAATTTATCTGTCTTTTCCATATCAAGAAGTGATCTGATATTTACAAAATTCTGGGCCTTATGTGACCGTCAAAAAGATAAACAGGATTTAATCTTATTAAAACCTTCTTTAATTGAATTAGAAGAAGCGATTAATCAAACTTTAGGCAAAGATCAAAATCCACACTGGCCAGAATGGGTAAATAGGCAAGGCGATATTTTAAAGAAGGAGTTAGGTTATGAGTAATGATCTACTTCGTGATAAATGGTCTTCCCTTGGTATTGCTTTTTCTTCAACGGTTAAATTAAATTCTAATCCTGAATTAACAATTATTGACACAATTAAGTCTCATGAATTTCCAGCAGACAAGAAGATATTTAGCTTGATGCTTTTGTGGTTAGATGAATATCTTGAATTAGTTCATGTTGAGAGATTTAAAAATTTATTAAAAGATTTAAATGCTTATGAGCTAGCATTATTAGGTGGAATTGCTCTTAAATGTTTAAAAAAGGGAGACCATCGTTGGAAAATGATTATTCTTTTAGTTCAAAAGAAAATTGGAAAGAAAGAAATTCATTTTAATGATGGAAATGATGATGAGTTACTTCTAAAGATAAAAGGTATTGATGAGGAATTTGTAAAATTTGGAATCAGAGTGGCTCCTTTAAAAAGTGAAGACCATAAAAAACTATTGCGAAGAGAGGTGGTTCTAGGTCAAAACGCTTGGCTTAAAAATAGATTGCTTTTTGGCCCTAATTTGAGAGCTGATTTCATAACAGTCTTTACACTGTCACTTGCAAGTAACGCCTATCAAGCTGCAAAGCTTTTAGGATGTTCTATGAATGCGAGTTATCGCAATTGGAAATCGATTGATGAGGCAAGCAAACTTGGTTTTTTAAATTAAATTAATTTTAATATTTCTTGACCAATATTTGCATGCTGGATAAAATCTCAAAAAACAAGTTAGGAGAGAACTTTCATTCAAAATAAAAACTTCTTTTATCTTAGATTTGGAAACAGGAAATGCGTTGTCTGGATATGCTAAATAAAGAGATGAAAATTATTTTGAATATTTAATTTCCTCACAAGATGAGTACATTGAATTTGTAACACCTACTCCTCCAGTGTGGGAACTTTGTAAAAATGTGAAAATTAATAAATTGATAAATGAATATGTAAAAAAATCATTATAGCTGGTAGAAAAAGGATGAAAATTGATGAACCATATTTTCCAACTGTTTCAAGCAATCAAATTAATGATCTTCAGTTTGGTAATGAGCGACAGAAGAAAGCTTACTTTGCCATCCAGCAATTAAATCTTTTTAATAAACTTTCAAAATATTCCCCTTTTTTAGCGGGAACAATTCCACTGGATATAGATGTTGATTCTAGTGACTTGGATATTATTTGTGAATCTGTTGATATTGCAGAGTTCGAATCTACTCTAAAATTTCATTTTGAAGAGTTGGAGTCATTCACTTCCTACACTCAAAATGTTCGAGATGTACCAACTTTTATTGCTTGCTTTAAATACTTAGAGTTTGATTTTGAATTTTTTTGTCAATCAGTTCCAGTGCGTAAGCAGTGCGCTTATATACATTTTGTGATTGAGTTTAGATTACTAACTCTTGGAGGAGTTAAGGCCCATGAATCTATTAGGCATTTAAAGAGACAAGGCATTAAAACCGAGCCAGCATTTGCTCTCTATTTTAAGCTTGCTGGCGACCCCTATGAAGAGCTTGCAAAAATGATAGATTTCTCAGATCGACAGCTTCAAGAGATTATTGATTCCGTTCATTCTTAATGATTGCTACCTAGTTCAGAATTTATTCTTTTGAATATTGGAAATGATTTCAGAAAAAAGGAGCGGATTACAAGGATTGAACTTGCGACCTTCTCGATGGCAACGAGACGCTCTACCACACCCATATTTCGCTCTAAAAGTAACACCTTACAATTTAGATATCGGATATTTTTTTCAAATTAGAAATTATCTTGGATATTTTTTCTAAATAAGCGACAAATCTCATTAACGTAATTACTTTTGGTTAAGCTCAGGGAATATATCTTTCTTGACAATTTTGCCAATACTTGGTAAATTTACCAACAGGAGTTACGGTTTGAAAAAAGAGAATATAATCCTCCTTTTACTAACTAATAAAGTCACGATAGCAGGAAGGGGTATTACTGAAATTTATTGTGACTTAAAACATATTCACTACGGTTGGGATGCTGTTAATCGAGATTACAATAAAGGTCCATCCCGAAATAGTTATAAAGAAGAAGACGTTATTGCATTTTTTGAACAACTAAATACACTGGCCCAAGATCCTATTGCGCAAACCACTAGGCATAAAAGTGTAGAACAAAGATTTGTGCTTTATGTATATGATGGAAATAAAAAATTAAAGATGGTTGTGGATTTGATGAAAAACCAATCAACAATTGTTGTGACTATTCATTAACGAAATAAGAGGCATATATGAAAAAGAAAATTGAAATTCCTGACGATTATTTTGAGAATCAAGAATTCGTAATTGATGAGCTAGATGAAGATTTTGTTCTTGGGATTCTTGGACCTGCTCCATCTGCTGATCAAATACTGAAATTTGAATTATGTACTTATATTTCTTACTTAATTAATAAGAAAGGATTGAGTTTAACTGAATCTGAAAAAATCACTGGCGTCAACCCAAGTGATATCAGTAGAATTAAAAATCATCATCTAGATCGATTCACTATAGATCGCTTGATTCGTATCTATAGTTGTCTTGATACTGGAAAAAGTCTTGGTGCTGTTTTAAAGAGTGCCAGTGAAAAGATTGGTAAATTGTCGGCTTAAGTAATTATCTAAAACTTGGTTTTTTTAATT
>JAGOVS010000181.1 GCA_018060625.1 Bacteriovorax sp.
GACAAGCTTTGGAAGAAGGAATGTTGTTTCATCTTAAGTTTGGAGCAAGTCAAAATATAGGTTTTTTTCTCGATATGGCCCAGGGAAGAAAATGGATTAGGGAACATGCTTTTGGAAAAAAAGTTCTCAATCTCTTCTCGTATACCTGTTCACTTTCCGTTGCCGCTCTTAAAGGAGGGGCCTCTGGAGTTGTCAATGTGGATATGAGTAAAGGTGCCTTGAGTGTTGGAAGAGACAATCATTTACTTAATCAAATTAAGATGAATGACGTAAAATTTTTGCCTTATGATATCTTAAAGTCCTGGAAAAATATCTCGAAACATGGACCTTATGATTTAGTGGTTATCGATCCTCCAACGAATCAAGGTGAGAGTTTTAAAGTCGAAAGAGATTATTATAAAATGATTAAGCGACTTGATGAAATGACTAATCCCGAAGCATTGGTTTTTGCTTGTTTAAATTCGCCTCACTTAAAGAGTAATTTTTTGGCAGAAGTCTTTATTGAGCATGCTCCTCAATTTGTTTTTCAAGAAAGGGTTCAGTCAGCTTTTATAGATTCGGAAAATGATTTTGAAGCAGGATTAAAAATTTTGGTTTTTAAAAAAGGGAATAAAACTCCAGAGAATTAACAAATCCTCGGGATGTCGTCTTTGTTGAATAACGGTCTCAAAAGGAAAATGTTACTTTATCTAATAAGTTGAACTATTCCCATAAAGTGCTCACTCCCATCCCATAAAACTTTCCCACATCTAAAACAGTTTGCAGCTCTCGACGGAGTTCACTTAAAAAAGGACTCCTTAAAATAATTTTTTCAACATCTGCCGGAATTCTTTTTTCAGCAACAAGCGAATTATAAGGATCGAGAATTGATCTCGTTCTTTTATGCTTTTTCCCATTGTTAAAAATATAATGGAGAGCATTTTTAAGCTCTCTTCTGGTTGCCAATCTTCTAAAATGATAACGGTGCTTATAAACACTTCCTTTAAGCAGCTTAATTTTATTAATTGCTTTAGCTAGCGATATTCCTAAAGCCTGCATCCCTTGATGAAGGATTTGATGACTTTCACATTCTATCAATAGATGAAGATGATTAAACTCAAGGGTGTAATGAACTACTTTTAGTTTTTTTAAACGCGCTCGCTTAATGGCATGGTGAAGGGCCTTGAGGATTTTTTTAGATTTGATATCTGCCTTATTTGATCGCACCTTAATGGTGAGATGAAGGGCCGTGAAACGTGTGATTTTTGGTCTTGCGGTATGCCTGATCCCAATATCATGCAAAGCAGGTCTTCCGGCCCCTTTAGGGTTAATCATACTAAGCTGAGTCTTTTTTCTTATTATCTTCATAAATTGAGAGAATGCAATTGAGGCAGATATTCATTCGTTAAGGGTGCCTTATAATCAGCGGGGGAAAGTAATCATTAGGTGCAAAAAATGATCTTAATAAGATTGAAATTGATTAGGTTATCACTACAAAGGGCCAAAAATCGTCTCATTTTTAGACACCTGTCTGTAAGTCCTTCAGACACATCCAAGATTCTTTCAACTAAGTTCCCATAATTCGGTATGAACCCAGCTTTACTTATTTGGCACACTCGTTGCTTTATAAACAGTATATCAGTTTAAGTATGAATACGCCTGTAGGAGGTCGTTATGAAAAAATTAATAGTCGCTTTAATGGTTCTTGCTACTTTTGCTTCATGTGGAAAAAAGAATTCAGTAGATACGGGATCCACTGCAGTGGCAACAGCGCCTGTTTCAACAACAAATACCTTGACCACGACAGCTTCTGGAGCGATTGAGGCAGAGTTGGCCTCTAAGATTGATACAAATGCTTTTGGGACTGGAACAATCTATCTTTCGAGTTACCCAGAGACTTTCTCGCAACTAGTTACCTCTAACCCAAACCTTATTTATAAATATGGAACGATGGATGTAACAGCTAATTCATCGAGCTCTCAAAAATGCGCTAAAATCGGCGGTGTTCCTATTTTGTGTGCAAACTGGAGCGTATCGACAAGTGTATCAGCTTCAAGCTTAACAGATAAGAGAACTGTGATGCATTCATCAATTAGTGATCTTGATCAAAAGAAAGCTTTAATTGAGTTAATTAATAAGAGAAGTTCTGTGTATAGAGATTCGTACTATGCAGGAGTTTATTATATCATCTTAAGCGATGCGACGGTCTACACAATTGATACATCTAGACCATTACAGGCCAATCCTGTTGCTACCCAAAAATCAACAGGTAAAAGAGAAGTTCTTTATGGTTGGTCAACAAATTAAGATCAAGTTCTAAATAATCTCAATAATGGAAGGAACTCATATGAGTTCCTTCTTTTTTTTTATCATTCTTGGTTATATAATATCGGCAATGACTGCTTAATTTTCCAAGGATGTATAAGATGGCCCAATTCAAAACTGATCTGCGCGATATTTATTTTACTCTTTTTAATGTACTTAAAATTCAAAATCATACAGGTTACGCTGAAAACGACATGAAAGACGTTATCAATGAATGCAATAAATTCATTGAAAAAGAAATCTATCCAAGTCGCACGACTGCGGATCGTGAGGGCGTTCATTTAAAAGATGGAAAAGTGACAGTGCCAAAAGATTTTCATGCCCCTATGAGAAAATTTTATGAAAATGGTTGGTATGGCATTGGTTATCCCGAAGAGATCGGAGGAATGCCCACTCCCCATTCAGTGGCCCTCGTTTGCCAGTCAATCATGAATGGTGCCAATGTTTCTTTTGCCATGTACCCAGGACTCACTCGTGGAGCCATGGATGTTATCTTAAAAGTAGGTTCAAAAACACAAAAAGATCTTATCGTTCCCAAAATGATGGCCGGGGAATGGGGAGGGACCATGTGTTTGACGGAACCGGGAGCAGGAAGTGATGTGGGGGCGGCCATTTCTAATGCGACACCGAATGGGGATGGAACTTTTAAAATAAAGGGTATCAAGATTTTTATCTCCTCTGGTGATAACGATCTTTATGAAAATATTATTCACTTGGTTTTGGCCCGCACTCCAGGCTCTCCTGCCGGAACAAAGGGACTCTCACTTTTTATCGTTCCAAAAACGCGCAGAGATGGATTGAGTAATGATGTTCATTGTACAAAAATCGAAGAAAAAATGGGAATTCATGGACAGGCAACGTGCGAGCTCACTTTTGGGGCAAATGGCGACTGTATTGGTGAATTGATCGGAAAAGAATTCGATGGAATGGCCAATATGTTCATTATGATGAACGAGGCTAGACTTCTTTGTGGAGTTCAGGCGGAAGCTCAAGGGAATCTTTCTTATATGCTCACTGAACAGTATGCTCGTGAAAGGGCCCAATTCGGAAAAGAAATTATTCAGCACCCTGACGTGAAGAGAACATTGGTAAAAATGCGTTCAATGTCCCGATCCATGAGGGCCCTCGTTCTTTATACCGCAGATCTTTTTGATAAACTTCATGAAGGGGATAGCTCACTTCAAGATGAAATTGCTTTTATGACTCCCATTTGTAAGGCTTACTGCTCAGATGAAGGTTTTATGGTGGCCATTGATGCTATTCAAACTCACGGTGGTTATGGATTTTGTTCAGAGTATGGAATTGAGCAATTCGCTCGTGATTTAAAAATCGCTACGATCTATGAAGGAACAAATGGGATTCAGGCCATCGATTTTACCATGAGAAAAGTTTTAAAAGACAATGCTAAAACTTTTATGGGAGTTGGTGCTAAAATGCAAAAAGCGATGGCCCGCCCAGAAGCGCAAAATTTTAAAGATGAATTGGCCTTTATGGGGAAGAATTTAGAAAAGGCCCAAGCTATTCTGGAAAAATTTGGAAAAGAAGCTAAGGCTCAAAATATGGATGCGATTTTATTTCACGCTACTGCTTTTTTAAGTTTCAGCGCAAACCTGGTGGCCTCATGGCTTTTACTTGAAAGTGCTTGCGAAGCAGTGAGCGCTTTAGGGACAGCGGTGAACGCAGAAGAAAAAGAGTATTACCAGAGCAAAGTAGTCGACTTTAGGTTTTTTGTGCAACAACAGCTGGTTAAAAACGTAGGATTGTCGCAATCAATCTTGGGTTTTGGAGAAGATCTATCGCAATTGAAAGTTTAGGCTTAAAGGTGTTACACTATAAGAGATTTTGTAACAAATTTAAAACTGAGCTAAAAAATGGAAATTGAAAAACTGAATGAAGAGATCAAGCTCTTCTCTGCCAGCACGCATGGTAGTAGTGATTATGACAAAGATGAATTTTTTGTAATGAGCGAAGGACGTACGGACTTCGCTCCTCTTAAGTATATTCAAAAGCGCGTCCCAGAATTTAAAGACATTAACTCTCTTCTAAAGATTGGTTTTGTCTATGATTCACTCGAGCTATCCAATAACGATAATTTTCAACAATGGTTTGAAAAGCAATTCTCTAAAAAGTTGTTGAGAAGGGATGCTAAAAAAATCTCTTTGGTTTATGTGCCAAATAATAAATTGATTCTTGATCAAATTGGACTTGTTCATAAATCTTATGAAGTGCTCTCCCATGAACAAATTCTCTTAAACGGCAAAAATCTTCCGACTCAGTTAGGTGAGTGGTACGCAAAGTGTATCTTTGGCTTAAAGCAATTGAAGTCAACTTCTCAGCGTGGCTTTGATTTTGTGATGGGAGACGGCAAGCGAGTAGAGGTACAGGTTGAATGGAGTGATGTCTCATCACCGAAGGGAGTAAAAATCAAAAAGACCTTAGTAGATCTTTCTGATTTTTGTGTCATCATCTATGTCGCTAAAAATTTCATGATTCGCGAAGTCTGTTTTCTTGATTCTGAATATGTTTCAAGGAAATTCTCAAGTAAGGGGCATACAATCTTTTTAAAAGACTCAGATGTCTCCCCATACTTTTTTTCAAAGTCATCAAAACATTTTGATAAGATCATTAATCCGATTACTTTTTTAAAATATGCTTCACCCAACCTTGCGATGAAGCTTTCAGAAAAATTAAATCAGTAATTAATAAAGATCGTACTTGAGAAGACGACACTCTAAACTTCCGTTATAGAAAGTGAAGCGCTTACTTGTCCCAAGAGAGATGGCCTTGCGAAGAAGTGGGTTCGATGTAAAAACATAGGCCCTAAAACCTTTGAAGTTCTGTTTTAAATTTTCCCCGTACGCGTGGTATAGATTTTT
>JAGOVS010000182.1 GCA_018060625.1 Bacteriovorax sp.
TTCACTTTCGACGCCTATACATCACTCATGAGAGCATAAAATCACTCAACCTTCCCATGGCCGTTACGTCACCAGCTCCATGGCATTTAGTTCCGACTGAGTAAAACGCTATGAATTTAGTTTTAGATGATTTTTCTCAAGAGTTACAGGCAAGAGGTTTAGCGCCAACAAATATTCAATTCGCCACTTGGCAAAATTGGACATTAGTCAGTTGTTTTGCTAAAGACGATTCTCTCCTTATATCTGAAAATGTAACGATGGGTATCGATCGCAATCCGGAAATTGCTTTAATGAAAGGACTCACTGAGTTTTGCGAAAGAAAAATCATGAATACAACTTCAGATTCAATCGTAAGATTAACGGAGCGCTCTGATGGTCTTGCAGCACTTCCTAAATACTATGAACTCGCCCACAACAGAGTGCAAGAAAACGCATTGAACGAGGCAGTTGAACGATATTTATGGGCAAAATGGTGGGATGATTCTTCAATAAAGTTTTTTAAGAGTGATGATTTTACTTTCGCCAACAAAGAACAACTTATCCTTGAGTTTGATCTAGAGAATATATCTTCGATTCATATTCTCCCTAGCAATCACAACTCCAGTTTATTGATTTTGATTGCAAAAATCAAAGGCGGCGGTTATGTGACTGGAGGAGCAGCAGGGAATATTCAAAATAAAGAGCAAACTTTTTCCAGGGCATTTGGGGAGTTACTGCGGCACTTAATTGTTGTAAAAACAATGCGAACTTCAGCCTATTATCCTTCAAGCTTTTATGAAAAACGGCTTTATGGTTTTGGAAGTGGAGCTTGGAATAAAATCGTAGAAGATCGACTTGATCTAATGGGAAGCAATAGTATTGCTCTTCCTGAACTTGTGGCCGATCGAGAAGTTGAGCATTCAAACTCAGACTTTATTATATTGCACAGATGTCTATTCTACAATCAACCAATATTTATGGGGGGTGATCTTGAAAGACTCTGTATTTAGAAAAAAACACTCCTTCTTTATTGTAACCATGGTCATCACGTTATTGATTTTTGTGCCACTGTACTATAGTGTGAATAGTTTCTTTTTAAGTAGTGCTGATGAAATTATCAATTCTTGGTATCAGAGTGAAAAAACTAGTTTGCAACAGGGTAATATTCTCTCTTCCATATCTAAACTTCAAAGACCGATAACTAATTCTATCTTACTCAAAGGCGTAGTCGTTAAAGATGCAAATGGTCATATTCTTTTAAGAATGGGTATAAACTTCAATGTTGATCAACCATTTTCGATTTCTAATCATGGCCCTCGGTATACGCGAGCTGGATTTTCAAGTTATGTTTATCAGTTTTCTGAATCAGGAGTTGTTGTTTATATTTTAGTTAGCTCTTACTTGCCTTATGTCGTATCAGTTGGTTTTGCTGTTTATTTAATTATTCTATTTTTTATTTTTGGATACTTTATTCGACGAGAAGCGACTATTTTGGAAAAAATGAAAAATGAACGTGAGATTGAGTCTATAAAGCTAAAATTGGAGTTGGATAAAAAGTTTTTCATTATGTCTCAACAAGTTGCTCACGACATCCGTTCACCTTTGGCCGCATTGAATATTGTAAGTAGCCAGATACAAGATTCATCTAATGGCTCAAGTGAAATGAAAAATATTTTGAATATTTCAATTAAAAGAATAAACGATATCTCCAATGATTTATTAAAGCATGCCAAAGCAGAGAACGCCAAACAGGAATTAAAGCAAATGGCCATAGATAAATTAGTTGAAGATATTGTTTTGGAGAAAAATATAATCCTCACCAGTAAAAGCATGAATCTCATTTCTTTAAGTAAAGATGATTTCAAAGGATTTATGGCCGAAATTATTCCTCAAGAATTTTCGCGAGTATTGTCGAATCTTCTTAATAATTCAATTGAGGCAGTTGATAAAAACTCTGGAATGATTAAAATTACTGGCAAGCATGATGCAAATTCCATATTGCTCACAATCTGTGACAATGGAAAAGGTATCCCTCCTTCTATTTTGTCAAAGCTAGGTGTTCTTGGTGCTTCATTTGGAAAAAAAAATGAGAATGAAAGTGGGAGTGGTATTGGGCTTTATCATGCCAAGAAAACAATGGAGCTCTTTGGTGGCACTCTGAGTATTGAGAGCGAGCAAAACAAAGGAACAAATCTTATCCTAAAGCTTCCTTGTGTTAAATTTCTTGAAGAGAACAATCAAAATACAAATCAAATGATTCTTTTTGAAGATGACGAGCTAGTTAAAATGTCTTGGGAATTTAAAGCAAAAAAAGTAGGGTTAACTCTCTCAATTTTTGAAAATTTCGACGGATTTATTAAAGCTCATCAGTTATCACCATTTCCCTTAGCTACTCCAATTTATTCAGATGTAAACTTATCACCATCAGAATCTGGTCTTGAAGTCGTAAAAAAATTAAACGAACTTGGTTTTAATGATATTCATTTATGTACGGGGTATGAACGACATATGATTGCTGTGCCCGATTTCATAAAATCAGTTTCAGACAAAAACTTTCCCGTAACTTCATGAAATATTAGATCCAATTTCTATAGAGATTTGTTCATCTAAAATTTCAATCAGGCCACTATCTCTATTTGTTCTTGGCATTAATCCCAAATCATAAGTGAGTTTTATGGTAAAAATACTACTTCCTTGGGAGCATTGGTACTAAAAATTAGAGTAACCGACTGATTCATAAAGTTTGCCTGCATACTTTAACCCATTTTTAGGTTATACTCCACCTTATGAAAAAAATACTTTTGGCCTTCATTCTCATTTTTCTTAATGATGATTTATCTGCTTATACCAAGGACAAGGTTTATCAGTTAACTGTCTTGCATACCAATGATCACCACGGGGCCTTTTGGAGCAATCGTGATTCAGAGGGGGGGCTTGCGGCCAGGGCCACATTGATAAAAAAAATCAAAAAAGAAGTTCTCAAGCAAGGTGGTTACACCCTTTTAATAGACGCTGGGGATGTTAACACGGGGACGCCGCAATCGAACCTCTTAGAGGCCAAAGCTGATTTTTTAGGAATGAGGCAATTGGGATATGAGGCCATGACGATTGGGAATCATGAGTTTGATAAGAGTCAGAAAATTCTTAAACAGCAGCAAAAATGGGCCGGATTTCCATTTCTTTCGGCCAATATTTTTAAGAAGGATTGCAAGCAAAATGCTTTCACCCCTTTTATGAGTAAAAAACGAGGGCCATTAACTGTGACGATTTTAGGTCTTACGACTGAAGAAAGTATTGTACAATCAAACCCCCTTAATACGAGTCATTATTGTTTTTTACCGGCCATTGATGTGGCAAAAAGATTAGTCCCTCAATTGCGTAAAAAATCAGATATTCTTATCGCCCTTACTCATATTGGTTACGCGTTTGATGATTCAAGGCCTTCGGGGGATTCTCTATTGGCCCGAGAAGTTGAAGGGATTGATCTTATCGTTGGTGGGCATTCGCATTCATTATTAGAAACTCCAGATATCCAAAATAAAACTCCCATTGTTCAAGTCCAGGATAATGGAAAATATCTAGGTAGAGTGGATTTAGAATTCATTAATGGACGAACATTAGTGAAAAAATATGAAGCGATCTCAATTAATAAAAAAGATGATATTGTGAGATTGGCCCCTGATAAAAAAGTGCTGGAGTTACTTCGGCCTTATTACGAAAAAGGAAATAAGTATTTATTGAAAGAAATCGGTGATACTGATGAGGATTTTGTTGGTGAAAGAGATATTGTTCGCACACAAGCAACGAATTTAGGACAGCTTATCACCTATGCCTATCGTGAGGTCTATCAAGCAGACGTTGCCATTGTCAATTCAGGTGGTATTCGGTCTAGTTTAAAGAAAGGAAAAATAACTTATGAAGATGTTTTGAAAGTTCTTCCCTTTGGAGGGGAGGTCGTACTTGCTGAACTCATGGGAAATGAACTTCGAGATTATTTAGAATTTGTATTGATTAATATGCTTCCTTTATCTGGAGGATTTCCTCAGTTGATTGGTGCTGAGGCCATTGTCGATCCAGTGATTAAAAAACTATCAAAACTATTGATCAATGGGGAATCGATTATGAGTGAAAAAAAATATAAAATAGCGCTTCCGGAATTTCTGGCGTTGGGTGGAGATCATTATCCAAAGATAAATGCTAAAAGGTATGGAAAGATTGATTCAATTATTTTGAAGGACTATATTGCCAAGAAAAAGCATCTTACCAGTGCTGATTTTTCTTTGAAAAATCAAAGTACCGCCAAATAATAAACGGACACCGATCTAAAAGGATATTTTTAAAATTAAGCGAGGAGAAAATATGCAGAATTTAACACCTGAAAAACTAATTGAATCAATGGAGTGGCGTTACGCAACGAAGAAGTTTGATCCGACAAAAAAAATTAATGAAAAAACGTGGGAACTACTAGAGCGAGCACTTATTCTCACCCCCTCTTCTTATGGGCTTCAACCTTGGAAGTTTATCATTGTTCAAGATCCCCAGTTAAAAGAAAAACTCAAGGCCTCTTCTTGGAATCAGTCACAGGTGACGGATTGCTCTCATCATGTTGTCTTTGCGATCAAAGAAAAATTAGATGAGGCCCATATCGATCACTATATTCATCAAATCGCCAAAGTAAGAGGGCAAGAGGCTGCAAGTATGGAAGGCTTTAAAAAAATGATGATGGGAGATCTCGTGAGTGGATCTCGTAGTAAGGTTATCTCAGAATGGGCCGCTCGCCAAACCTATATAGCTCTTGGAAATTTTATGACAGCGGCAGCAGTTATTGGAGTTGATACTTGCCCTTTGGAAGGAATTGATCCCGTTAAGTATGATGAGATTTTAGGTCTTACGGATTCAGGATGGAAAGTCGTAGTCGCCTGTCCGGCCGGGTACCGTGCAATAGATGATAAATATAGTTCAACTAAAAAAGTCCGTTTTGATGCTAAAGACCTGATTGTCCATAAATAATTTCTCATTACCTCTGCAAGTGGCATAAATTCTCGTCATTCTGCTTGCAGAGCTTTTCCAAGTATAAGACTAAGGTATTATAAATTCAGCTCTTTGATGAGTTAGCCGATAATCTTCTAGAATAC
>JAGOVS010000042.1 GCA_018060625.1 Bacteriovorax sp.
AGAAGCGAAGGCGCAAGCACAAAAAGAAAAAGCTCAGGCCATCTCCTCTGCGTCTTCAAAGGCCGCGTCTTTTGCCCCAGCGGTCTCTATGCCGACAAATCGATCAAGTGCTTATCAAGAGCAAAAGACCAATGCTGATCAATATAGAAGACCTTCGCAAACAGTACAGAATGAACCACGGTCTCAATCGAGTCTACAAGGAAGCCTTCTGGTAAGCCCTCAGGCCCCAAGTAGTGCCATTTCTGGATCTTCTGGGCGAGCGATCGCCAGCACAACGGCAAGTGCAGAGAGTGCTGGTCCAAAAATTGTTCTCACCGGACTGAGTCCTGAAAAGGCCCGAGAAATTATCAGTGCTAAGATTCTCTCGTTACCGCAAAGTGCTTTATTAAGCGGGGCGGTCTTGGATGTTGAAGAGGGTGGAGTTTTGAAGCAAATCATTCCTCTCGTGGTCGATGGAAAAGTTAAACTCGATGAATTGGGAAATCCTATGTATGAAAAAATTGTGCGAAAAAAATTAGCAAAAGGTGCTGATAAAACTCGCGCGCCAGCAAGTGTTTTACATACGGCCGATCTAAAACGATTAGATGAAAAGAGTGTACAAAATGCTCCAAGCTCTGCACGAGTTTTGGATTTGAATAAACTTACAAATGAAGCACGAGACAAAAAAGAAGAAGCTAAAAAGTAAGATTTCTCACATGCGCAAAGCACTGAGACTGTACATCGTGAGGATAAATTCTTAAACTATGCTAGCATACCAACGCGCATAGCTTAAGAGGAATAGAATGGACGTTCTCGAGTCGCATATCGATAGTAATTCTGCACAATTTAAAGACAATAAGGCCTATCATCTAGGATTGCGAGAGGAGTTGGTCGCTAGGCTTAAATCAGTTAAGGCCGGTGGCGGCGCCCAGGCCCAAGAGCGTCATCATGCACGTAAAAAATTTCTTCCTCGTGAGCGCATTGAAAAAATCTTAGATGAGGGCTCACCTTTTATAGAGCTCTCAACACTGGCGGCCTATCAAGTCTATGAAGAAGATGTTCCAGGGGCCGGAGTGGTGACTGGAATCGGTCGAGTGCATGGCATAGAATGTCTCTTTGTCGCCAACGATGCGACTGTCAAGGGAGGAACCTATTTTCCTTTGACGGTAAAAAAGCATCTTCGTGCTCAAGAGATCGCACTTGAAAATCATCTGCCTTGTGTCTATTTAGTTGATAGCGGCGGGGCCTTTCTCCCAAAACAAGATGAAGTGTTTCCTGATCGAAATCATTTCGGAAGAATTTTTTATAACCAGGCCCAAATGAGTGCGAAGGGAATTCCTCAAATAGCTGTCGTTTTGGGTTCATGTACTGCTGGAGGAGCGTATGTTCCAGCAATGAGTGATGAAACGGTCATTGTTAAAGATAATGGAACCATTTTTCTTGGTGGACCTCCTCTGGTGAAAGCGGCCACTGGTGAAGAAGTCAGCGCTGAAGATTTAGGAGGTGCCGATGTTCACACCAGAATCAGTGGAGTCAGTGATCATTATGCTCACGATGAAGAAGAAGCTTTTATTATCACACGCAATATTGTTGAAAATCTTCATTTTAAATCTCCCGGAAAACGTCTTTTACAAAGGTCAGATCTTAAGGCCGTAAAGCCTCCGGTGTATGAAGTCAGTGAGCTCTATGGAATTATTCCCAAAGACACTCGCAAGCCTTTTGATGTTCGAGAAATTATCGCTCGTCTGGTTGATGGAAGTGAGTTTCATGAGTTTAAAGAGCGCTACGGCAATACTCTCGTGACAGGTTTTGCTCGCATTCATGGCCAAGAAATAGGCATTGTCGCAAATAATGGAATCCTCTTTTCCGAAAGTGCCCAGAAGGGCGCGCATTTTATCGAGCTTTGTGGACAAAGAAAAATCCCTCTGCTTTTTTTACAGAACATCACGGGCTTTATGGTCGGAAGGCAATACGAAAACGAAGGGATTGCTAAGCATGGGGCAAAGATGGTCACCGCCGTCTCTACCGTGCAAGTTCCAAAATTCACTGTGATCATTGGGGGCTCTTTTGGCGCGGGCAATTATGGGATGTGTGGACGTGCTTACTCGCCACGCTTTTTATGGATGTGGCCCAATGCTCGCATCTCCGTCATGGGCGGAGAGCAAGCGGCAAAGGTTCTCTCAACTGTAAAACAGCAAGGCCTTAAGTCTCTAGGTAAAGCAGAAATGAGTGCCAGTGAACTTGCTGCCTTTGAAAAACCTATTTTGGATAAATATGAAGTTGAAGGCAGTCCTTATTATTCCTCGGCGCGACTTTGGGATGATGGAGTTATTGACCCTGCTCAAACGCGGGATCTTTTAGGTCTGGCCATCGCTGTGTCTTTAAACGCAGAAATTAAAGAAAGTAAATTTGGCGTTTTTAGAATGTAAAAAAAGGAAATAGTTTATGGGCCTATGTAAATTAGTCATAGATCAAAGAGGAGTGGCCAGAGTCACCCTAAATCGACCCGAGTTACACAATGCTTTTAATGATGAACTTATCAAGGAGCTCATCAGTCTCTTTAGATCATTGGAAGAAAATGAAAAAGTTCGCCTTGTGGTTTTAACTGGCGAAGGAAAGTCTTTTTGCGCTGGAGCAGATCTTAATTGGATGAAGCGCATGAAGGATTACTCATTTGAGGAGAATCTGGCCGACTCCCAAAATCTGGCCGAACTTTTTTCGGTGATCAATCGTTTTCATAAGCCTACCATTGCTAGAATGAATGGGGCCGCTTTAGGGGGAGGAGCGGGACTTATTGCCTGCTGTGATTATGTCATTGCCGTTGATACGGCCACCATAGGCTTCACAGAAGTGCGGTTAGGGTTGGTTCCAGCTGTTATTTCACCTTTTGTTATTGCCAAGATCGGGGAGAGTCAGGCACGGGCCACTTTTATGAGTGGAGCGCGCTTTGGCGCTTTTAAAGCGTTGAGTATGGGGCTCATTCATCAAATTTCTTCCTTTGATAAAATGGAAGAGGACTTGGAAGTTGTGATCAATGATTTTCTTATGGCCGCACCAAATGCGGCGATGATTGCTAAAGAATTAATTGGGACTGTCGTCAGAAAAACGACGATAGAAGAGGCTAGAGCAATGACTTGTGAGCTGATCGCAAAGGTTCGCTCAAGCAGTGAAGGACAAGAAGGAATGAGTGCATTATTAGAAAAAAGAAAGGCGAGTTGGTTATGAAAATAAAAAAAATCTTAATAGCAAATCGGGGCGAAATCGCCTTACGAATCATTCAGACGGCCAAAGAGATGGGGATTCAAACGGTCACCCTTTACACCGATGAAGAGAAGTCATTGCCTCATAGTAGCGCTGGGGATGAATCGTTTTCATTGGGCAGTGGAGCTCTTAAAGAGACTTATCTCAATCAAGATAAAATTATCAAAATCGCTAAGAGCTGTGGGGCCGATGCCATTCATCCTGGTTATGGTTTTCTTTCGGAAAAATCTTCATTTGCAAAACGAGTCCGAGAAAGTGGACTTATTTTTATTGGGCCCACTGCTGAGTCTATAGATCTCATGGGTGATAAAAAAACGTCTAAAATAAAAATCCAAGAATTGGGAGTTCCTTCTATTCCCGGTTACCACGGTGACAACCAAGAAATGGATCAGCTTATAAAAGAAGCAAAACGTATTGGTTTTCCTGTCCTCATTAAGGCCTCGGCCGGAGGGGGAGGAAAAGGGATGAGAATTGTCGAGCGCGAAAATGAATTTCAAGCGGCCCTAGAAGGGGCCAAACGAGAATCTTTAAATGCTTTTGGCGACGATACCGTTTTACTTGAAAAATACATCACCTCTCCTCGGCATATTGAAATTCAAGTCATGAGTGATAGTCATGGCAATCACTTTCATCTCTTTGAAAGAGAGTGCTCTATTCAGCGCCGCTACCAAAAAATAGTGGAAGAGTCTCCAAGCCCCGCTGTTACTCCTGAGCTTAGAGCTAAGATGACAGCTGCGGCCACTTTAATTACCAAGGGGATCAACTATCTCGGTGCTGGAACCATTGAGCTTATTTTAGATACGGATGGACAGTTTTATTTTTTAGAAATGAACACGCGCTTACAAGTTGAACACCCTGTAACCGAAATGGTGACGGGCCTTGATCTTGTTCGACTGCAAATTTTAGTGGCCCAAGGAGAAAAGCTTCCTTTTACGCAGGCCGATTTATCACAAACGGGACATGCCATTGAAGTGCGCTTGTATGCCGAAGACCCCGATAATAGTTTTTTACCCAGCATTGGTCAGATTAAAAAAATTGGCAGCACAGAGCTGCGGAATACTCGTCTTGATTGTGGGTATGTCGATGGTAATGATGTGTCGATTTCATTTGATCCAATGCTAGCGAAGTTAATTGCTTGGGGACCAACGAGAAATGAAGCGGCCGATAAATTAAATTTAGCTTTAAATGAGGTGGTTTTTTTAGGAGTAAAGACGAATAGAGATTATTTAAAACGCATTTTAACTCTTAATGAATACCGAGAAGGTTTAACTTTCACTCATTTTGTTAAAACACATGAAGAAAAACTTAAACCCCAGAAAAAAACGAAAGAAGAAATGGCCTTGGCAATTGCAGCATCGCTTTTTAATAAGACAAAAGTAAGTGAATCCTCCTCTATGATTAGTCCCAAGACTGATGTGTGGAGCGCGCTTAATGGATTTAGAAATATTTAAGGAAAAAAATGAAAAAACAGTTAGTCATAGATGATGAAATCGTGGAAGTAGAAGTGTTAGAAATGAATGCGAGCTTTGTTCTCTTTAATTTAGAGGGTGTGGAATATAAGGTTAACTTAGGGGCCTTGCAAGACGGAAAAATGGTTTTAAATTTAAATGGAAAAAATCGACCAGTCGTTCTCTATGACACTCAGTATGTAGTTGATGGACGAGAGTTTGAAATTACTGCTCCCAGAAGACAGAGAACTAAATCCAAAGTTCAAGATGTCGGTCAAATGAAGTCGCCGATGCCGGGAAAAATTTTAAAAATATTAGTCAGCCTCGGACAAGTGGTTGAAATAGGCACGCCTATTTTAGTGATGGAGGCCATGAAAATGGAACACACGATTAAAGCTTCGAAGGCCGGAACGATTGAAAAGATTTTTTTCTCGGAAGGAGAACAAGTCGCTGGTGGAGTTGAATTGGTTAAATTATGTTAAAAAATCTTCCTAAAAAAGTACGCATGGTTGAAGTGGGGCCTAGAGATGGACTCCAAAACGAAAAATCCCTAGTCTCTCTAGAAGACAAAATCACGTTCATAAAAAAATTGAAGGCCTCAGGCATAAAAGAAATTGAGGCCACTAGTTTTGTCAGAGCGGAAAAAATTCCTCAAATGAGTGATGGAAAAGAGCTCACCAAAAGACTGCTCCAAGACCCTGAGCTTGCAGGCCTTAAGCTTATCTCCCTTGTTCCCAATGTTCGAGGAATGGAGAGTGCCTTAGAGTTAGGAGTAAAAGATATTGCGGTATTTACCGCCACATCAAATACATTTAATCAAAAAAATACCAATGCAACGATTGATGAATCTCTCAAAAGGATAGAGGAAGTTCTCACTCTTGCTCGGGCAAATGGTGTACGAACCCGTGGTTATATCTCTACTGTCTTTGGTTGCCCCTACGAAGGAAAAACGGAGCTTCAGGAATTAAAACGAGTTGCGACTCGTTTAAAAGACTTAGGGGTCTATGAAATTTCATTGGGCGATACTATCGGAGTGGCCCATCCGAAACAAGTTTGTGAAGTAATCGAATTTTTAGCAAAAGATTTTACTCTTGATTTTTTCTCTATGCATTTCCACGACACTCGTGGCATGGCCGTCGCCAATGCGCTTACTTCATTAGAAATGGGGATTACTAGTTTTGATTCTTCGGCCGCGGGCCTTGGTGGTTGCCCTTACGCGATTGGCTCATCAGGGAATGTGGCCACAGAAGACCTTGTTTATTTATTCCACTCTATGGGCATTGAGACAGGTATAGCGATGAGCTCAATAGCAGAGGCCTCAAGCTTTATCCTAGGGGCCTTAAAGCGCGAGAGTCCCTCTAAATATCTTAAGGCCTATTTAGCTTCAGGCATTTAAAAAGAAATATTATTTTTTACGAGGCCAGTATGAATTTTTATGATCAACATTTTCCGCACCTAAAAATAAGTGTGAAAAGAACACATGAATTATGGATCACACTCAATAACCCTGAACAAATGAACGCTATTACAATACCTATGATTGACTCTCTCACCAAAGTTTTGCGCTTTGCTGATTTTGACCGATTGATTCGAGTGATCGTATTAACAGGTGAAGGAAAAAGTTTTTGCGCCGGTGGTGATATTAAGGCGATGGAAGAACAAAGTGGAATGTTTGAAGGAGAAAGCAATGAACTTCGCATGCGCTATATGTATGGGATTCAGCAGATTCCCAAGTGCATTGAAGAAATTTCTACACCTCTGATTGCTCTGGTTAATGGAGCGGCGATTGGGGCCGGATGCGATTTGGCCATGATGTGCGATCTACGCGTTGGAGGATCTAAAAGCAAATTTGGAGAAACCTTTACTCGCATGGGTCTTGTGCCCGGAGATGGGGGAACATTTTTTCTTCAACGAGTTGTGGGCTACACGAAGGCCATGCAAATGTTTTTGACTGCCGAAATAATTGAAGGCACACGGGCCCTTGAGTTTGGTCTATTAAATTTTTTATTCGAAGATTCCTTAGTGTTTAGTGAAACAGAAAAATTGGCGCAAGTAATTGCCAGTCAGGCCCCTATAGCTCAAGCAATGACCAAAAAAGCGATGAAGATATCTTATTTAAATGATCTTCAAACCTCCCTAGACACTTTGGCCACCTTCCAAGGAATTTCTCAACGCACTCAAGATCATTTTGAGGCCCTGGCGGCCTTTAGAGAAAAGCGAGTGGCCGCCTTTAAGGGTGAGTGAAGTTTGGATTTCTAAATCATTGACATAACAAAATGAAACGATGGACAATTTACTCTAGAGAATAATTTTTAGTGGAGAGTCCCGTGAATAGACGTACATATTTTGTAGTTTGTTTATTCACTATCGCTTTTATCACCAGCAGTTGTTCCCAATTATCTTTTGTGAGTGGAAGGGGATCTCTTTTAAAGATTTCACCAGATAAATTGAGCGAGCACGTTGTGGAGATCGAGGGCGTAAGCGATATTTATTTTTGGGGGCTCTCTCCAGGGATAAGTCGGATCGATCTTGATGATTTGCAGGGGATTGAGGGGGAAAATTTTCCTTCTTTTTTGACGGTA
Organism: Bacteriovorax sp.; assembly: GCA_018060625.1. GTDB lineage: Bacteria > Bdellovibrionota > Bacteriovoracia > Bacteriovoracales > Bacteriovoracaceae > Bacteriovorax. The sequence goes on from JAGOVS010000042.1 coordinate 7,271, forward strand.
GAGCAGTCGGTGAGTTTTAAAAGTATGCTTTATGCTTTTGTGACTTTGGGCCTTTATTGCCCAGTAGATTATAAGATTAAGATGCTGGTGAATAAGGGAGCTTTATGAAAATCATTCTCGTGGGCCTTCTCCTCTTCACACTCTGCTCTTGTGGCTCGCTGAGGGTTATACCGAATGGGTGTCGCACGGAGGGGACTTGGGGAGATCTGCCTATGGAGGCCCACGGGGGAAGTGAGATCCAGATTCATGAGGGTTATTTTGTTTTTTTTGATGACCACGAAGTTAGGCTTAAGGATTTAGTGAAGGAAGCCTATCTTGAGTGTCATGAGATAAAAAAAATTCGGATGGAAATGCAGACCTTTTTTTTTATAAAACGAGAATTAAATATTTATCTAACAAAAAAATAGTTCAAGGATGAAGAAAGACTTGCCAGGGATTGGCACCAAGGATGGGTTTAAAGGCCAAGGATGGCCTTTCTTAATTCGAGTTTAATATAATCCCAAATTCATCAATATGCTTTTGTAATTCAAGATTATCAATGTTGTTGTAGTCGATGATATCTACAAAGTAAGGAAGGGGTCCCATATCCTCGAGTGCTGCTTTTAGTTTTGAAACAGTATCCAATGAAATGTTCTTTCCTTTAATGCAGATATCGATATCTGATCCTGGTTTGTAATTACCAATTGCTCGCGATCCGAAAATAACAATGTCGTCAATTTCGGGAAAATTTTTAACTATTTTCCTAATGTAATTTAAATCAGAATCTTTAAGTCCAAAATTCATAATGATTTTTTTTCCAGAGTATGAAAGAGCTCTCTTAAAAGAGGGAAATATTGAGATTTAATTAATTGGGCAGCTTGATCACTTAAGTTTTTGTTGTAAGTGTGTGCCATTAAATTACGTTTTTCTAGAGCATCAATCCATGAGTGGCCATTAGTAATAATATTGGCCTTAAAGGATTCTTGAATGACTTGTCTTGGAGTGGTGGTATTAATTCCCTCGGATTCCAAATAATCTTTTAATGTTTTCCAAGCGAGCTCAAAGGTATATTCAAAAGTTTGAATGAGTCCTGATGTTTCAAGATCATTGAGTTTAGGAAGTGCTGTAGCGGCTTCCAGTTGCATAAAGGCCGATTTGAAGTTTTGAAATCGTTGCTTCCAGCGTATCTCTTTTTGATTAAGATTCATTAGTTATTCCATTTTATAGACTATATTTAACTTTATAATACCTCATGCGCCAAGTAATGATTCGAAGTGTTATTTCTCTTTGCTCTTTTATGAGAAAGATGTTAGTGAGAGCTCTATTAATAAAAAGGAGATCTTATGAAAAAGTTCATCACTGCTATTATCGCCACTCTTATGGCAACTTCCATTTTTGCAACAGAAGTTATTAAGGCCGAAAATGATTCAAATCTTCAAATTTTAGACTTAGTGATTGGCGTGAAGCAAACCTATTCTCAAACCTCAGAACTTGAAGCAAAAGTCATTGAGCTCTTAGGTGGTGATGGTCTAAATCCAACTCGATTGGTTCTTATTCTCGGGACGGGAAACCCGATGGAAGAAAAGAGAATTTTCAGTTTAGGTGTCGCTGTGTATGAAGTGACTAGAATTACTTTTTTAGACAAAGACTTAATTGTAATTAACTACTTTCAAGATGATATTGATGAAGAAGGCAAGACTTCAACTGTAAAACGTTCTATGAAAATTCAAGTTTTAAGACAGGCGAGTGGCGAGCTTTCTGGTGAAATTAAAATTAACTAGTTCTAAAATAGTTTTGCTCCCGTGCATTTCTCGACGAAGGGGCCATTGCCAACTATCGATGCCGATACAAGGATGGTGGTCTCTAAGTACTTGTCGCTGATGATTACAGTAGATGAAAATCAATGCTGAACTATTCTTAAAAGGACACAAATGCGATCCCAAAAAAATAAGCTCCAAGTAAATAAGTTTTCACCCGCTACAGAAGAACAAATATTTGCGAATTTAACTAATCCCGATATTATTGAAAAATGTTTTTGTCCTGAAGGAATGGAAGCAAAAGTAGATGAATGGGATGTATTGATTGATGGGCCATTGCGAATTTCTTTAAGTGATGGAGAAGAAGTTTATACTTCCATTGGTAAATTCAAAGAAGTGACTCCTCCCCATAAACTAGTCTTTACTTACGGCTGGGAAGAAGACGACCAGGTTGAAACATTAGTCACCATTGAATTAAAAAAATTAGACAATGGAGTTGATATTATTCTAACTCAAGAAGGAATCGATCAAGAGGAAATTGCAGAGCTTAAGAAATCTTGGTTGCATGCGCTTACAAACCTAACAAAGCAGATTGTATGAAAACTGCTATATCGGCCCTTATGGGTTCAAAATCAATAAATGATTTTTTAAAATCATATCTAGCAAATGAATCGTTTGTCATTCACGGTTTAAAAGATGATATAAAAGAATTAACCGCACTACCATTTCTTGATTCGCTAGAGGCCCTCTTAAACTCCTGGCCTGGAGTTATCCAGGCACATTTGCCCGATGTTAAAGATGAGGCTAGCTCTATTGATACAAATCCTAGAGATGCGCAAAAACTTTTTGAAAATGGCATGGGGCTCTTATTTAATCATGCTGAATCCATATCTCCTCTTTTGCAAAAATGGCTCTCTCAATTAAGAAAAGACATTGGTCTTTCAGCTCTGACCGACAGTCGCTGCTTAATATATGCCACTCCTAAAGGTGGTGGAACGGCCCCCCATTTTGATCAGAACATAAATTTTGTATTACAAATTTCAGGTAATAAAAATTGGTGGATTACTCCAAATGAGGATGTTGTCAACCCACTAACTAGACATACAATGGGGCAACCTGTCGACCCTGAACTTGGAAGTTATTTAGAAGCTCCACTACCTGTTTCAATGCCTAAAAATGTTTCGCCCATCATGCTAAAAGCAGGCTCACTTCTCTTTGTCCCAAGAGGTTCTTGGCATTGGACCGAGGCCGAAAGTGATGCTCTTTCACTTAATTTCACATTTTCAGCACCTAGCTGGATTGATTTATTTACAGCAGCTCTAAGAGGACGATTGGCGCAATCTCCAGATTGGCGAGAAACGGCCAATGGGGTTTCAGACCCAATACGATTGGCCACTGCAGAGGAAAAATTTGATTTTTTATTACAGGATTTAATTAATGATCTTCCGAATTGGAGAGCATCAGATATTTTAAATGCAACTGAATTTGAAAGTTGAACATTTTGAGAAGTTAATGATTTCTGTTTTTTTGGGATGATCATGTTAAGATCGTTGCAATGTATAGAACTGAGAGTAACTCGATAAGTGCAAAAATAGGTTGCATTGGCCATTATCCTCTGAGATTTTTAAAATCATTATAAAAAATTAATGGCTCTCAACTCTTCCTCGGAGAGTTCACGCCAATGACCTTTTGCCAAATCCTTTAACTGAATATTCCCTATTTGAATTCTCACTAAACGAAGAACTTGAATAGATTCAGTTTCAAGCATTTTTCTTATTTGTCGATTGCGGCCTTCTTGGAGATGAACTTCAATCCATCCATTTTTTTCTCCGGCCCTTATTAATTCAAATTTTGCCGGAAGTGTTTTTTTTCCATCGAGAACAATACCATTAGACAATTTATCCAACACCTCTTCAGTCATTACGGGAGAAGTCTGCACGTGATAAACTTTCGTTACATGCGTTTTAGGATCCATTAATTGATTGGCCCATATATGGTCGTTAGTAAAAAGCAGTAGTCCTTCACTGGCCTGATCGAGTCTTCCCACGGCCTGAACCAAGGGGCCAGTCCAATTTTTTAGGCATTCATAGACTGTAGGCCTCTTCAATTCATCTGATCTAGTCGTTACAAAACCTCTGGGTTTATTAAGAATGAGGTAATGCTTTTTTTGCTCAACGACTTTTTGTCCTTCAATTTCAATTTCTGAGCGGTGATCAACAAAACTGAGGGGGATTTTGCAGATTTTCCCGTTAACCTTTACCAAACCTTTTAAAATAGTGAGTGCTGCCTCCTTGCGACTGAGCAATCCGCGCTTGGAGATTAATCTTTCAAGTTCTATTTTTGCCATGATTTTAGTCCAGTTAAAGTGTCACTCATTTTCAACAAAAATGTTCTTTCATTAATATTACTTTTGTCATTGAAAATATATCATGAACTAGTTTACAAAATAAATGTTCCAAGTGATCATTTATATAATGGCATTATATCCAAAACAATTTTTTAAAATTCCAGATAAAAAGCTATTGTCCTTAACGATTGGGGCCCTGGGCGTTGTATACGGTGATATTGGCACAAGCCCACTCTATGCAATTAATGAAATATTTTTTGGCCATCACTACAAGTTAAACACTACGGCATCAATTTTAGGGCCCATTTCTCTAGTCATCTGGGCAATCACCCTGATTATTTCTTTTAAATACCTCATCTTCGTGCTTCGGGCCGACAATGATGGAGAGGGGGGCGTTTTTGCACTTTATGGACATCTTCATCATTTCCGAAATAAGTCCATCTTCTACATCAAGATAATTTTAATTTTAGCGGCAGGATTATTAGTTGGAGAAGGAATCATAACGCCCGCAATATCTGTGTTGTCTGCCATTGAAGGTCTTGCTGTCTATAACTCCGATTTTTCTTCAATAATAATCCCAATCACTCTTTGTATCCTCACTCTTCTTTTTTTATTTCAATCAAAGGGGACGCATTTATTGGGAAAAATTTTTGGACCTATTGCTGTACTTTGGTTTTTAACAATAGGGTATTTTGGGTTTAATTCTATTATTCAGGCACCTCAAATTTTGCAAGCACTTAATCCTTATTGGGCATTGCAATTTTTAAGTGAAATCACCTTCCATCAAGCCTTGATTGTACTTGGCTCAGTTATGCTCGTTATTACTGGCGGTGAAGCCATTTTTGCGGATATGGGGCATTTTGGAAAAAAACCAATCCGTCTTGGCTGGTTCACATTTGTCTATCCAGCTTTACTTTTAAGTTATCTAGGTCAAGGAGCCTATCTCCGCCTGAGTCAATCCAGCGCGAACACGAGAAGTTTTTAGCAAGAACTTAAAGCTTTCTATAAAATTATTTGTTGCCATTAATAACTCACTTTGGAGATATTGGATATTGTAATATGATCACTTTTAATCAAGCAAAGGAATAATATGTGCCAAAAATGTCATACTGTTTTAAGAAATATCTCAGGATTTTTTAAATAATGGGTTCAAATATAAAAGACAAGATTAGTGTTTTTCCCATTTCATTAATAATGAAACAAAAAATTCTTTCGACCAAACTTCTAACTCGAAAGGATCTTTAATAAATGGAGCAACGTCTTTGCCCGCATTTTTCCAATCCATTTCTGTAAACTTTTTTATGAGTAGATCTTTTAGAACATGTAAATCAAGAGGGGCAGAGCTGCTCCAATGGCCACTTTGAATCATTTTTGCTTTTAAATAATCTAGGTCTGGAATAATTCCTTTATTCATGTACCAAACGAAATCATAAAAATCTCTTCCCTTGACTCTTCCACTTTTAAATTTTCGGCACAAAACTGCATGAATTTTTCCTGCAAACAACGAAGGCAAAGTGTATATTTTAAAACTATATGGAATAGGTTGTGTCGAAAAAACAGTTTCAACCTCACCTGATGGAACTGGAGGTCCTGTATCTATTTCAAGCTTTACAAACACGGTGTCATTTTTGTTAAGAGGAATTTTCTTTTGTTCCCATTCATCAATTGAAAGTAAAATCTCTATCGTATTTCCTTTTAAAAAAGCTGATTCAATCGCTGTCTCAATGTTTTTTTCTTTAATCTCTGATTTCATTTTTAAATTATAGGTCAATAATTCATCTTCAATTCCTCTTAGATAATTTGATAAATCAAATTCTTTATTTTCCTTTAAAAGCGAGAAATCTAAGTCCTCCGAAAATCGACCTAACTTGTGTACAATTCTTAAAGCTGTCCCACCATAAAATGCGGCCACATCAAAAAAGCCTTGTCTTGAAAGACCAAGCAATGCAATTTCTTGAATAATTTCTTTAAATGCATTTTTATAGTCAGCTGGAGTTTGACAATTATATGGTCTGATCATCTGCTTGATAGCTTCGTTCATACTAAATTCCTCAATCTTTTAGATTTTTATTTTGAAAGAGAATGATACTATCGACCAAATGGTTGACGCTTTTTTTAGAATAACTTATTTTCAATTCAAGAAGTAATTTTAGATCAAACTGAAAGAGATCGTTTTCACTAATTCGCAAATCATCAAGAATGTATTCTAGGGCTTCACTACTATTTTCTATTTTTTGAAAATACGTTAAATCACATAGCGCTTTTTCAGGTTTAGCAATAAAAAAATTTCCAAGCGCTGTTTGCTCGTAACGAATTCCAACGGGAAACTTTGCTGGAGTAATATATTGATATGTAAATTTGCCGACTGGTGTTTGAAAGACTTTGTTTCTTTTGAAACACAAACTAGTAATCGTTTCAACTCGTTCTGGAATATACCCATAAAAAGAAAGTGCATATTCAAATGAAATAATAGAGGGCCCATATATCATGCCCGCAAGAACCTCTTTGGAATAAAGTTTTCGGTAATGAGGAGCTGGTAAATAGATGCCTTGGCAAACATGAATCAATTCTTTTTCTTTTACTAAATTCTTAAGCTTATCTCTTGGATATAGATAGTTGTTAAACTTCTCTAGAAGAAATTCAGTTGTTAGATAAGGTGTGTCGAGATTAAATATACTGTCAATCATTTAAGCTCCAGCATATAGAAATATGTTCTATATAGTATCACAAATTACAAAAAAAACAACTGGTATATAGAATACTTTTCTACATGTTGACCTTTTATCATGTGCTTATAGCTTTTTTTAATAATGAATACTCTCTTGAGAGCACAAAATTAAATTCTGAACAATTCTGAAAATCCATAATATGTCGGTCTCCTAAAAAATAGAATTCAAGAGACCGACTTTTAAAAAATAATTTAGAGATCTACGTTTGTAGGTACTGTTGGGTCTGTTGAGATAGACGTTGAAACAGTACTCAGGTCAACTAAGTTTGATGTCGTCAAATCAGCTGTTGTTGTAATACTGTTGGCAGTTATTGAGAAAGTATTGCTGTTACTTTCGCAAGTGTTTGTAGGATCGTAGGTAATAAATGAAGATGTTGGAGCGAAAACTCCAGATGATTCAGACATCACTTGCTTTTGAACTTTACTAACACCTGTGTGAGAGTTTCCAGGTCCGGCCCAGTTGCAAATCATACGATCGATTTTTCCGGCAAAACTAGTTCCCGTGATAGCAGTTCCAAATCCAAAAAAAGATGTTCCCGTTCTTGAACCTGACGTTCCAGAAATAATGGAATTAAAAACTCGAGTGTTTCCATCTCCTTTTCCTGCCTGCCAAGCATAGAAGTAAGTACCAGTACCTGCTTCAGGATTGTATTCGGCCAATACATAATTTCCATTTCCCCCCCATCCAGAAGGTACTCCTCCGGAGGAAACCTTGCTGAGATCGACAGTAAAGTCAGTGGCCGAAGCATAGGGATCAGCACTGGCGGTACAAAATCCGGCAGACTTAAGCATTACACGAACATTTGTAGAAGATGATTTTTCATATGAAACAGATGTCGCCTCGTTTGTTCCTTGTGAAGCACTATCTTGGCAATTACCATCGCGAGTCCCAGTTGAATTCGAGACTTTTACAGAAACTTTTCCTTTATAAGTCGCATTTGAGGTCTCTAGTGGGATGTGTTTTAGGCGAATGTCATAGGTCAGGTTAGAGTTTTGAGTCGCTGTGATACTTGTTGTATAAACAGGTTGCCCACCCGAATCTGTAGAGCTGCGACTAATACTAGCGGCCGTTACCGTTGCAGCAGATCCATTGATCGTTAATTTACCCGACATTAAGCTTGTTAAATCAACATTTGCTCCGGCCGCAGGAAGGGCCTGACTATTATTATTTAAAACACAGACGACACTGGCCATGGTAAATAATCCTAAATCTACATAACTTGAAACACCTCTCATGCGAGCGTTCAGTTGTGAGGCCGCACAGGCCTCTCCTCCTGTTCCAGTGGCCGACCAGATCCCAAGATCTCCACCAGGTAAGTTCCCTCCAGTGGGAGCCCCATCAGGGTGCCCTGTATAGGTGAGAGTTGGTCCATAACAAGAAGCATTTGTGGACGAGGCAATTGAAAGGGACACAGCACATTCGGCCGCAGTGTCTGCCTCTACGATTGCATCTATTTTTTCTACTTTGCTGGCAATTGAATCGCTGGCACTAACAGTATCTGCTGTAAAGGCCAATATTGATTCGTCCTCTAAAGAGGCAAAAGAGGAGGCACCAATTGTCGGAGATGAAACCGCAAATGAGGTAGGAAAGGAGACAACTGATGAAGAAGAAGCTGTCGTCGTAGTGGCAGAGTCTTTTGAACAAGCGCTCGAGAAAAGAAAAATGATCATTAAAGCTAACATATTTTTTCGCATATATCCCTCCATGAATAAGTGCAGTTAAACAAAAAAAAGCAATATAAAAATTTAATGCGTAGACCCTGGTAATTATATGAGACAAATACTGTCAAATTTTCAGACAGGTCCTTGTAACAATTGCTCAGTATTCCTTTTAAAAAAAGTCATGGATTACAGTTTTTAAAATGGCGATCTGAGGAAATGTCAAAAGATCATTTAAATCGTGAAGTAAGAGAGAATTATTGGAAGGTTGGAAGGTAGGTGTTGATAGAAACCCATCCATTTTTTTCATAGAACTCTCTTCAAAATTAATATGAGTGCTGACTTTAGTAGTCTAAAAAAATTACTCATGCCCCCTGGTTTTCCTCCACCACCACATTATTTCGTTTAAGCTTAGGGAGTAAAGAGAATGAATATTACTAGTTTTAGAGGACTATTTTATGAGACGATTGCTTGCTTTTTCCCTTATTGCCACACTAAGTTTTCCCTTGATGGTGTTTGCTGATGAAGTCAATCTTCCTGTCGTAAAAAAACCGGCCATCTTAAATGAAGGTACCCAAAGTACGCTTTCTGCAGACCAAATAGCAGAGCTCATGCCATGGGCAAAAGATACGAAATTTTTTCTAGTGGATTTATTAGATAATATTGGGCCAATGTCTTCTGATGATAAAATTGAAAAATTGATATCAGGAATTAAAGACGCTGTGGGTGAGAGTGCCCCAAAAAATTCAGAACTGCTTATGCGCTATATTCTTAATCGCGCGCTCGTTATTAATGATCTGATTCTTAAAGAAGCAGATCTCGAGGCAGTAGGAACTAAAGATGTCCTCATTCGTACTCTTATTTCTTCTGTAAAAATGGCCATTGCCTATTACGATACTGATATGGCCAATCTTAAGACTCCCGCGAAGCAATCCTCTTTTATCACATTTGGCATGGAGTATTTTGCATTTTTAACTGAGCTTAATAAATCGATCTTCGATGCTTCTGCTCAGTATCTCATTGAGAGAACGGCGCTGGAGTGGTTTCAGTGGGATCTTTATCGAGACTTAAATAATAAAATGTATGCTCCGCAGATTGTAAAAATCAATAATAGTTTAAAAACATTTTCTTTGAACAAAATGAGTGACGCTCAAGCAATCACAGCGATTCGCCAAATGAAAAAAATTGCAGAGCAGTTAGATGTTGTGGGGACACTTAATAAAATGAAAGAGGATGAACGTCGAATTGAAAATGAGCAGAAATTAAAATTGTTGAAAATTAAAGAGGAAGAACTCAGAATTGAAAATGAGCAGAAATTTAAATTATTGAAAACAGATGAGGAGAGAAAGGCTGCCATTGAAAAAGAGAGAGCAGAGAAATTAAAGGGCCCTCGTTCATTAATTGAATCAGAGCAAGTGATTGCCTTTGGCCGTTTACTGTCAAATTCAGAATGGACCACAAGAAGAAGTGCTGTTTATAGTTTGTCATCTATTCCAGGAGCAGATGTAACATTGACCTTGATAAAACAATTATGTTTTGAATCTGACTTAGATGTTGCTGGGGCAGCCTATAATCAACTTTGGATGAGATTAAATAAGTTGGAAAACAAAATAACGAATGATGTTCGGCCCTATTTTGATTTAGCGATTATGGATTTAGTTAACTTAAGATACAAAGGTATGGATTGGCAAGCTCGGCGTTTTCTTGTCATTATATTAGGAAAAATTGAATCAATTCAAATTTATAGACTTTTGTCCAATTTGAGTGTTAGTGAAAAAGATATGGATGTTCTAAAGGCCATTACAGAATCAATGGCGTCATTGGCAAAAACAATTAAAGAATAAAAGTGGACATAGTTTAATCATCAAGCGAATCAAGCAAGTTAGAAAAAAAACTTTTCTTGTAAGTATCCGCCTCTTCGGTCGTCAAATGCCCAAAAGTTGTGCGGTCTTGCTCGATAAAGAGGTTTTGTCCCACGAGATCATGCAGAAAGCGGGATTTACTTCTGGGAGTCTCTTTTCCAAAAAGTTTTCTTTGCTTACAGTAAGTCATGATGAGGGACTCTTGAGCGCGGGTAATGCCCACATAACAAAGCCTGCGCTCTTCGCTGATGTCTTCACCTTGGGAAATAGTTTTCTTATGGGGAAGGGTTTCTTCTTCTATACCTACCAGAAAAACATTCTTAAATTCTAGGCCCTTGGATGAATGCAAGGTCATAAGAGTGACTTCGTTTTTTCGAACATCACTGTCACCATCTTCGTCTTCAAGTTTGTCGCGGTCTTGAGAGTCTTGAAGTAAAAGGCGCTCGACAAAGTTTTTAAGGTTAGCGTTTTCTTTGTAATAATTTGTAAAGCGATTGGAAGATTCAATGAAATTCATGACGTCATTTCTGCGTCTTTCAACTTGCTTAGCATTGTCGTACTGTTTATCAATGAAATTGAGGTAATCAATTTCTTCAATGAGGGTGCTGATAGATTCAGCAAGGGTTCCCGTTTGAAATTTCTTTTTGTATTTACTAATGAGATCAGTGAACGTTTTTATTCCCGCTGCCCTTGCAGAGTCAATGCTGGGGTATTTAACCAGGACATCAAAGAGGGGAAGATTGTCTTCTTCGGACTTTTTTAAGTATTTCTCCAGAGTCGCGTTTCCAATTCCTCGGTGAGGAATATTGAGAATGCGTCTGAGGGCCATTTGATCGCTGGGATTTAAAATGACAAAAAGATAACTCATTAAATCTTTCACTTCTTTTTTATCGTAAAACTTTTGTCCACCAATAATTTGGTAGGGGACTTGGGAGAGGCGGAGTTGATCTTCTATGGGGGGAGCTTGGGTGTTACTGCGGTATAAAATGGCGATATCGGCCAAATGGCCGCCCTTCCCTTGGTGCCTGACAACTTCTTCCACAATCACTTCGGCCTCATGATCCGTATCACCCATGGCCCAGACGAGAGGAATATGACTGCTGCGCTTTTGGCCCCAGAGAGTTTTGTCCCGGCGTTTTTTATTCACTTTGATAACATTGTTAGCGAGATCTAAAATACTGGTGACCGAGCGGTAGTTTTCTTCAAGTTTTACAATCTTTGCGTCTTTAAAATTCTTTTCAAAATCTAAAATATTGGAAACATCCGCTCCTCTAAAAGCATAGATGGATTGGTCATCATCACCGACCACGCAAAGATTGTTATGAGTTGAGGTCAGATGTACGATGAGTTCAAATTGCAAAGTATTAGTATCTTGGTATTCATCAACCATGATGTATTTAAATTTTTCAGAATAGGCCTGGGCCACTTCTGGGTACTGACGAAAAAGTTTTAGGGTTAAAAACAAAATATCGTCAAAATCAATGGCGTTAAAAAATTTTAATTTTTCTTGGTAGTAACGGTAGGTGTATTCTGCCGCATGATCATAGGGATTATCTTGATTGAAATGAGGAGAGTCGGCAAAGTCATTTTCATGTATACCGGCATTTTTTAAAAAAGAAATTTTGGCCAATACATCTTTTTGATCGAATTTTTTTTCCGCGTGATAAACTCTTAAGGCCTCGCGGACAATTCCCATTTGATCGGATTGATCATAAATGGAAAAATTCTCTTGATAGCCTAGTTTGGTGATTTCCTTTTTTAAGATTCGCACACCCAGGGAGTGAAAAGTGAGAAGAGAAATGCCACGTGATTTTCTGGAACCTAAAAGTGTGTGAACGCGCTCGCGCATTTCTTTGGCGGCCTTATTGGTAAAGCTTACTCCTAAAATAGAATCACCTTTGATGCCAAGGTTATCCACCATGTGGGCGATTCGGTACGTGATGGTTCGGGTTTTCCCTGAGCCTGCCCCTGCGAGAATAAGCACGGGCCCCTCGACCGTTTCGGCCGCTTCACGCTGTTTGTCATTAAGTCCACTTAAAGAGATCATAGGGGGAAACAGTACTAGAAGTTATGGGGTCTAGCTAGATTTTTAAATTATTCATTAAGCGTTAGACTTAATTATTTAATTTTTTATTTATTAAACCCTCAATAGCATACAGCGGCCAAGATTCTACTTTTAATACTTTTTCATTGGAGATTTTAATCAGTTCTTGACCAAACCAATTTTTAGAAAGCTTAAAGGCCAAAGAATG
>JAGOVS010000043.1 GCA_018060625.1 Bacteriovorax sp.
TTCTCATATCACGGGAGAGCGAGAGCTGATTCAAAAAGTTTGTCAGAAGGCCATTGATCTCAGTATGAATGGTCTCATTATTGAAACTCATCCTGATCCTGTGAACGCTTGGTCAGATGCTGCCCAACAAATTACACCTGAAAAATTGCAAAATATTCTCTCTGAACTTGCCCTTAAAACCGAATACTCAAATGATCTTCATTTTGGGGCGGAGTTAAGTAATCTTCGCGGCCAAATTGATCGCTTAGATAACGAACTTCTTCATCTTCTTAAGCTCAGATCTGATGTCGTTGAAAAAATTGCGCATGCAAAAGAAGAACAGAACATCACGGCCCTTCAAAAAAATCGTTTCGAAAGCCTTATGAAAGAGCGCCTCATCGCTGGAAAAATTTTAGGATTAGAAGAAAGTCATATTAAAGAAATCTTCGACGCCATTCACGAACAATCCGTCAAAATTCAAACGGATTTTTTCGAACGCTCAAAAAAATGAAAAAGCTTCTGGATTTAGATGGCACCGTCTTGTACCAAGAAAATTATCTTAAAGAGAGCATGGAAGACATTTTAATGGGCATTGTTTGGAGAAATGATCCTATTACTATGTTTGGAAAGACTTATCCTCAACCTCGTCTCACAGCTTGGCATGGGGACCCTGGGCTTAGTTATACTTATTCAAAAATTACAATGCGCTCTCCTGGTTGGTCGCCGATTCTTTTAAAAATAAGAGATCAACTAGAGAAAGATCTCAAAACTCCCTTTAACTCTGTTCTGCTTAATTATTACCGAGATGGAAATGATCATATGTCTTATCACTCGGATGATGAATTAGAGCTTGGAGTCAATCCGACGATTGCTTCTTTGAGTTTAGGGGCCACTCGGAAATTTTCGCTGAAGCATCGATTAAATAAAATTATGAAGCCTGTTGATTTGTTTTTAGAGTCTCAGAACTTATTGGTTATGAAGGATGAACTTCAGCATTTTTGGCAGCATAAGATTGGGAAAAGCACCAAAATAAAAGCGCCGCGATTGAATCTTACTTATCGTAATATAATTCGATAAATAAAAATTTATTCATTAATATGTAACATTATTTCTCAAGAAGCTTTTTTAATACCCAATGCCTCTTTCTTTAAATCACAATATTGAGAAAATTCTAATTTAATATGACCAGGATCTAGCACCTCTGCCCTGTCTTTCATTGAATAGAGCCATCTAAAAACATCGTCACACATCTCAATCGTCGCTGCCCAAATCATGTCACCATCACCATTGGCCGTAACAAAAGGATTACCCAAAAAATGATGACTTGGCATCAGATCAGCTTCATGCTGACTATAAACTTTTAAAATTAATCGCTCCTCTTTTCCACTAATCACTCTTAAGTGACCAATGAATTCATTAACTTCAATTTGACTTAAATTGGGGTGATATTCAATTTTAAATTCTTCTGACGATTTGATATCTTCAAGTCCAAAGTAGACTAAAATCTTATCGTCGATACTCTCCCCCACAACACATAACACGCCTTCTAAAAAAACAAGTCGATGTGGAAAAATCGCACATTCGTTTCCACTAAAAAAATGGATTTTAATCGATTGCTTATGGCAAATGTCATAATCGATTTTTTTCTTTAAATTTTCAAAATCAGTCGATTGAACAATCTGCCCAACTGGTTTTTTATAAAGATTAAATTGCTCATTTGCCTGTTTGAGCGAAATCATTTTATTCTGAATGATTTTTTGATAGTAAAACTTAAAATGGTCAGAGGCATCCTCAGTCCCTAAACTGGCCTGAAATGCTAGCCACTCCGTAAAAGAAAATTCCATTCGAATTCGGCATTGCTCTTTAAGCGGATAGATATACTCTTCATCGCTTTCAAACAAGACATCAAAACGACTTAAAAAACTCACAAACCTCTGCAACGTTTCTTCATTAATGTTTAATGAAGCACAGAAAAGAACCTTATCCTTCCTCTCTTTTAACCCCTCAAGTGAGACTAGAAATTTCCAAAAGGTATCGTTCGAAATTAATTGCTGCTCAGACATTGATGATCCTAATGCTGGAGTTATGAAACCATACTAAACTTGTCGGTTATTGTTCGAACAGTCTTGAATTTGTTTATTAAAAAAATCAGATATTCTCTATAAGCCACTAAAAGAACAAGGATTTGATTCAAAAGAGAAAATGGCCCCAAGGCAAGTCATTTCATATCTTAGTGCATGTAAGTAAAGTCTTTGGGCCGGACGACCTCCATAAAAAACATCCCCCCTAAGCGGATACCCAAGATAGGCCAATTGAGCGCGAATCTGATGGCGAAGACCACTTCTGAGCTCTATCTCTAAAAGAGTGCTATTGGTTTTGGGATCATAAAAAACAGGAACAACTGAAAGTACTCCTTTATTACCTTTGCCTTCTTCTTTAAAAACCAAAACCCTTTTTCCCTTTGCTTCGGCCGAACTAAAGAAATGTGTAAATGTGCCAGTCAATGAACATTGACCTTCAACGAGACAGTGATAAATTTTTTTCTTAGCTACTTCTTGAAAGCGTTTCCGAAGATCACTGTAGAGCTCCTCTTTTTTCACATAAACAAGCACGCCAGAAGTCTCAAAGTCTAAACGATATAACAAACCCCGATCATAATGATTCTCATTCACTCTTAATGAATTTAAAAAATTCTGTCTTAAGAAACTAAGGCAATTATTACTCTCCTCATAAGTCAGAGGATGAACGTACAAATTGGCAGGCTTATCCATTACTAAAAAATTCTCATCCTCAAAAATGACAGAAATAACTGGCCCTTCATAATTTGGATTTACTCCACCATCATTAACAAAATTAAGAGGCAAAACAAGCGTTGATCGTGCCTTCATTGATCGATTTAGGAATGATTTATCAAAATATTTTTTTAATTTTGAAGATGAAGCTTGAAAATAAGTTTTCAGAAATTCTTCAACTGAAGAAATTGGTTCAAGCAAGCAATAGTCAATTGTATTTTTTGGGGCCATAAATAAGAAAGCCTAGCACGAGCTAGGCTTTTTAGTAACAAAAACCAAAAGTCCTACTGACAAAAGGTTCAGTTATTCAAATACATTTAGAAGTTTGAATCGAGGTAGGCTAAAACCTTCAACCTTAATTCTTCCATCGTGATTTCAGCAGGACTCCCGTCCTCCAAAAACAACTCTTTTTCAATGTAGCTAACAGGAAAACCCGTTAACTCTGCTAAGACACTTAAAGAGACTACCGAATCCGTCGTAGCTGGCCCTGATACATCTTGTAAGCCTAAAGCACCCATGCAACACTCCTTTGTCTTAAGTTATCTGGCCGATCTTTAAAACCTCCGTCGATCCATCAGCGGAAGGTTCCAAGATTTTGTCCTGGCCAAATAGTCAATTACTATGACGCATAAAAATCATAACGATTCATTGGGAAGCATGTCAATCTTTCTTGCTTGCAATGTTTAAAATGTAAGTTTTTATTAGAAAACTAGCAATTTTATAGAGTTAGGGTATCTATAAAACTTTCTACCTTGTAAGTCATTTCCTTATATTCATCCTCTGTCTGGCTTAAAAGAGTTATTCCTCCTCCGGCCTGATAAATAAGTTGTCCCTCAAACTCATCAAACTTGAGGGTACTGGAACGAATATTAATGGAGGCACTCTTCATCTTTTTAAAGAGTATAACTGTCGAACCACAATAGAAGCCTCTTTCCCTGTTCTCTAATTTATGGATTAAGCGCATGGCACGAAGTTTTGGGGCTCCCGTAATGCTTCCTCCAGGATAAAGCTTGGTCAATATTTGCCATAAATTAACTTTTGAACTTAATCGTACATCTACTTGCGCACATTGATGAAGTAGGCCTGGAACTAGCTTAGGAAATTTCTTCTTCACTATTTTCGCCAGAGGTTTTTCAATTCGAGACAAGTCATTGCGAAGCAGATCACTTATCATAAAAAGTTCAGCCTGGCTTTTTTTATCCTGTTTCAAGCTTTTCCACAATTCTTTCCAATCCTTATCCTTCTCTCTTTTTATCGTTCCCTTAATCGGCATAGTCGAGAGCTTCGGGCCTTTTAGTTGAAACAAACATTCAGGGGAATTACTTAAAAACATTTTCTTAAAAAAGGGGATATAGGTTGCTGAACCATACTGTCCTCTATGGATTGGGTTTTTCCAAAGAGAATAGATAAAATCAAGAGGTGAATGTTTTGGATGAAAGGAATACAAATATGGATATGTCAGATTGAATTGATAACAATTCCCTTTAAGCAGATCTTCAAAACCTTCTTCAAATGCCTTAGTATACTGATCAAAATCTGGAGCAGACAATAAAGTTAAATGAATTTTCTTAAAATGATCCGGAACAATTTTTTTATAAGATCCAAACTCACAATCAAGAACAAGAAGTGTATCTTCATCGACAAGATGAAATTCATTCTCGATTAAAAATCCTAATTCATAAAATAAATGAATCACTCTTGGTCTTTCTTCATATGAAAAAAGGGTCTTCTCTTCTAGGCTTGAAATCCATTGAGAAAAATCAAAAGGAAATCTCATCCCAGAAAGTAAATCAATTGCATAATTTTTATAATAGGCCATGGCCTTAACTGGATTCTCCAATTGAAGCAAATGATCTTTATAGGGAATGATAGAAAAAAACTTATGGTCCTTCACGGTGAGCTAAATTCTCAAAGCTTGTATAAGCGCCAACCCAAGCAAGCTTGGCTGTTCCAATTTCACCTGCACGGTTTTTTCCAATGATAATTTCTGCAATCCCTGGCTCTTTGGTGTCTGGATAATAAACTTCATCCCTATAAACAAACATGACAATATCAGCATCCTGCTCAATAGCTCCAGACTCGCGAAGATCAGCAGTCGATGGACGCTTATTGGGCCGAGACTCTACTCCTCTATTTAATTGAGAAAGAGCAATAACAGGACAACCAAGTTCTTTGGCCATCGTTTTTAGCCCTCTGGAAATTTCAGCTATCTGCTGTTCACGTTGAATATTTTTACTCGTCGAGCCCATTAGTTGAAGGTAATCGATAACGATTAGACCGAGGCCTTGTTCTGCTTTAATTTTACGACACTGACTTTGAATATCAAGAATTGTCGTATTACCAGCATCATTTATATATATAGGAAGGGCCGAAAGTTCCTGAGTGGCCTTAGCAATACTTCTTAAATCGGTGTCTAAAAAGGCTTTCTTGCGTACTCTTTTTGAATCCACCTTTGCTCTTCCGGTAAGAAGTCTCATTGAAAGTTCTGTTGCAAGCATTTCCAGAGAAAAAATGGCCACGGGAAGCCCTGATTGAATGCAAGCGCTAACGGCCACGTTAAGGGCAAGAGACGTTTTTCCCATCGCAGGTCTAGCGGCCAAAACAATAAGCTGACCTGGCTGCATACCAAGAAGTAGTTCATCTAACCGAGGATATCCCGTTGAAAGACCGGAAATCTCTCCCATCAAACGAGTTGTATCTTCTAATTCTTTTAAATTATGTTTTAAGGTTGTATTAAGCTTTACCATTCCTCCTGTTTTGGAATCATTAGTTAGCTTAAAAAAACTAGACTCAACTTCTTGTATAAAGTCCTCGGCATCTCCAGTGTAAGTCATACCCATTTGAACAACTCTCATGGCATTTCGTACAATTTCTCTCATTGCAAATTTGTCTTTAACTATTTTTGCATAATCATAGACATTAGCAGAAGAAGCTTGATCTTCTACCAAGCTTAGAACGAACGACTGCCCACCTACTTCTTCAAGCCTTCCTTTCTCTGCAAGTTTTGAACAGACTGTTACATAATCGATCGCCCGATTGAGAAGCGAGAGATCAGAAATGACCTCATATATAATCCCATAACGAGGATCATAAAACTGACCTGGATCTATTTTTAAATTTGAGATTTCATCAAAAACTGAGCCGTCAATAATCAAACACCCCACTAATGCTTTTTCGGCGAGAAGATCATGAGGAAGTTCATTGACTTGATTATAGTTGGCCATAGACAGGATCCTTAAAAATGAAAAAAAAAGGGATCCCTTATTGGGATCCCTTTTATACTACATCAAATGGTAGCAAAAATTAAGATCTTAAAAGTTTATCTACTTCTGCTTTAAGTCTTTGCTCTTCAGTAAGTTCAGCTACAGGTGCAGCTGTCTCTCCTGAGGCCTTAAGTTCTGCGGCAGCTTTCTTTCTGGCTTCTGCTGCTTTAAGTGCTTCTTCTTGATTCTTTTTAAGCTCTTCTGCTTGCTTTGGATCAATTGAAACTTTTACTTTAAAAGTTGCTTCAACATCTTGGAAAATTTTCGCTTTAGCGTTAAATACGCCAAGACCTTTAATTGGTGATTCTAAATGAATCAATCTTCTCTCAACAACAACTCCTAGACTTTCAAGTTCTTTTGAAAGTTCAGCATTTGTTACTGTACCGAAGAGTTTACCACTTGCTCCAACTTTTTTAATCAGTTCAACAGTTGTTCCTTCGATTTTTTTCTTTAATTCAAGCGCAACATCTTTTTGTCCTTGAATCTTTTTCGCAAGACTTTTTTGTTGAGCCGCCAATAAATTTTTATTTCCTTCATCTGCAACCATGGCAAAACCATTTGGAACCAAATAGTTTCTAGCATGTCCAGCAGACACGTTTACGATTTCACCGATGTTTCCTAAAGTAGGAACTTTCTCAGTTAAAATAACTTTCATAGTATATCTCCTTCATCCTTTTTCGAATTTGTAAAAAATTTTCTAAAATCAAACCACAGATCAAACATTCCGAGAATAGCTAAAAACTTGTAGGCCATAAACAATGTGAAAACGACAAAAATAGTTTTCATAAAGCCGCCGATCTTTAAATACTGCAAAAATGCGTTATAAACACCGAAGCCTTGAAAAAGATAGAAAACACCCAAACAGTATAATAAATTACTTCCGATAGTTTCGGCCAGCTTAGGTAACCCATGCCCCGCTCCAACAATGCAAACCAATGAAACAATCAATGGCCATACAAAGAATTCTGGAGCTCTAAAATTAATTAGATCCTTTAAAGTATAAGAATAAAGATTTTTATAACGCCAAATAATGGAATTGCGCAATGTCATATAAAAACTCACCCACAAACCAAAAAAAGCAAAAACAAAGATGGCCGCAGGTAAAATACCATAGATCTCATTTGTCAGCTCATCTGGCCTAGAGAGAAAATCTTGTAAAGCACGTGCTTCCTCTCCATTAGAGTTTAGCGCTTCATTGTCCTTATTCTGCTCCTTAATCATGGTTATCAATTTAACGACAGCTTCTTTAAGCTCTGCCTTAACTGAAACCCTTCCGAATTGATTATAGGCAACAAGGGATCCTCCCATCAAACTGACAAGAATCATTCCAGAATAAATGAGTCCCTTAACGGGATTAATATTCCTAAAAATGACTTCTGCAATTAAAATGGCGTAAAGAAATGCTGTTAAATACATTCCTGCAACCATTAAAGGGATATTAAACTTAAGCGAAACAATCCAAAGAACACTGGTTGAGATTCCACCAATAAACAAGACGGTTAATCTTCCATAGAGGAGAAAGGCCAGAATTAAAGGGACCGGCGCAAAAGCTGAAAGGGGTCCAAACGAACATAGGGCAACAGAAATAATAGCAAGAAACAGCAGCTTCCCGAAAGAGGCTCGCTGATCAAAAACTTTACTGTGTTGCACTTCTCGTTTTGTCATTTTTAGCTTAAATCTCAATTATGCTCTTTCAGCCGTTTGATTTGAAAGATAACTTGAAATTCCAAGTTGTCTTGCATGCTTAATCGCTGAGTTTGAAAATCTTTGGTGTTTCATTGAAATTCCAGAAACTCTAGCTGGTGAAATTTTTCCAAATTCACTGACTAACCAATTCCAAGTTTGAGGATCTTTCCAATCTGCTTTGATTTTCTTAGCTGTAAACCAACAAGATTTTCTCTTCGCAAATTTTCTTCTATCATCTTCCATGTCCTCAAACCCTTCTTCGTCATCATCTTTCTTGTTATCAAGAACTGATCCACGGTGAGTTTTTGAATAAGGACATTTGAAATTTTTTGATAGCTCATCCTTTTGTGAATCGTCACCGATTACAAAAATCATTGAACGCATAACACCTTCATTGATACCAAATCGTCTAGACAACTCAGTATTAGCTTGAGTATTTGCCTTGAACATAAAGTAATGAAAATGACCGTGTTTTGCTCCGTTAGCAAACGGCTGCGCTAAGTGTAGCTTTCCCCAATCGTCAGCAATTAAAAGTTCCCCTTCGAAACCTTTTAATGTGTCTTTAACGATTTCTGCGATCTGTGCATGAGCTTCTGAACCGAGCTCTGATTTTGTCACTACTGACAACTCATAAATCATAAAATCCTCCTGGACTAATAAAAATTAGGTCCTGCCCCCCTATGGGACAGGACGAGTAATTACATTTGAATCAGGGGAAGATAGCATTAATGCTCTGACATAGGAAGGAATTTAAGAGTTGGTCTTTTGTTTTTGTCGGCGCATAAAAATACATAATTTGAGCTCTTTTTGTCCTCTAGCACTTCTGGATTAAGAGGAACGCAACCCAGAGGAATATCAACACTTAAACGCAGCGGTCTAATAAATTGCTCATTGCTCGCTATCATACTGTAAAGACGATCTCCATAAATCAAAGTAGAGTTGATAAAAAGGCCGACTTGTCCATCGGAGAGAATGGGCTGCAAGCTTTCAGAAAAATTCTGACCTGGAAAACTGGAATCCCGATAAACAGGAAGATCAAATTGAGCGCCCTGTGTCGATATATAACTCACACTGGAACGATTCTCGACAATAAGGCCAATCTCATTTTCACTCCCAACGGCCGCCAGTAGCCCAATAATTGGATTTTCCCAATCCTTCTTTAAAACAAGTGATCTTGAAACTTCACTTTTTCCTTTTATTAAAAACTCCGCACTCGAGCGATTAAGCAGCGAAGTCAAAATAGCCTCATTCATTATTTGCCCTGTCGATCTATTCACTAATGGATAAATAAGAGATGAATCCATTCCCAATAAATCTGTCAAAGGCTTACTCGTAATCTTATGTCCATCAAAAACGACTTCAATGTATGTCTTCAGCTCGCCATCATCTATACTTGCCAAGGAATGAATCTCGCCCTTATTGGAAAGGATTGACGTTTGGGGAAATGGACTTAAGAGAGTAAGCCTTTGATCCTCATACAAGTGAAAGTCTTTCCTCATTTTTTTCATGGCCGACACACTATCGAGAACTCGCAATTCAATCTTCATTCGATCTTCACCGGCCAGTAATACAGGGTTTAAGTAAAACTGATGATGCCCCTGATAAGTCATTCGATCTAATATCTTTTTGGAATTATCTGACTCCGGCATTAAGTAACTTTTGTAAATCGAAGGAACAACAATCGCTCCCAATTGAGGGCTTATTATTTTTATCCATTCAAACTTTTCAATTCCCCCATCAATTGGAAGCCCTTCAAAAGTTGATAAAGGCATTGCCCAAGAAGAATACTGCTTAAAAAGAAAATTGAGGTTTTGATCAAAACAAAAGAAAAGCAGCTCATCTTTCTTAGCAGAAAGAGTATAGATAAAATAATCTAATTTACCATCAAGATTAATATCTTTACGATGAATCGATAATACTCGATTTACAACAGGTAAGCTGAATGTCTTAACTGTAAAAGTTTCTTTTTCTTTTGTTAGTAAGGAAACGACCGAGTTCGTCGGAGATTGTTTTGCTTTTTCCAAGAAAAAATACTCGGGGTAATGTAATTGATGATGTTTATCCATGACTCTCGTCATTCGAGATAGCTTACGTTCTCCATTAATAAACGCCATATCATCAAAGTTTCCTCCTTCAATTGTTTCAGAGACCAAATCGCCATCTTCATTTAAATCTCTGCTAAAGACAAGGCTTGAATAAAAAGTTTTCTGATCAACAGAGATGGAAATCTCAATATGCGAATCATTCTCTAAATTTAACAATTGACCAGTAACTTCAAATGCAATTACAGCATGCGCACCTAGGGACTGAACTTCAAAACACCTTTGGTCAAGTGCTAATGAATGGGGAACTTCACTAAGACAAACTGTTCCCGTATACTCCGTATCTGACAAATTTTTGAATGGGAGGGTGAAAGAAAATCGGCGATCAAAGGCCTTATATTTAATTTCTGTAATCCCTTTCAATAGAGGATTTAAGAAAGCATTCGTTTCTTCGATTTTAGCCAAGCTTAAAAGTTTCCCCATGTCGAGTGCGCCAAATTTTACGAATCGATTATTTTTATTTTCAGTAAGATTTTTTGAACTTCTAAAAAGAAGTGATCGAACTTTATCGTTTAAAATATCTGGATTTAATAACTTTAGTGTGGCAACCGCTGCGGTAACAAAAGGAGCTCCCTGACTTGAGCCACGTTTGGCATCGTAATGAGCAATTCGAAGGGCACGTGATTCTAAATTCTTTGGAATCGTGCTAATGATATACTCACCAGGGGCCACTAAATCAACCTTAGATCCGTAATTTGAAAAACTTGAAAGCTCACCCCGATTATCATGGGCCCCTACACAAACAACATTTTCGTATGAGCAAGGAAAGGTGGGAAGATCTTTTGAATTGTTTCCAGAAGCCGCAACGATGAAAACGTTTTTCTCTTCGGCCAACTTAAATGCCTCACGCACTTTGGGTGTATCTATAAGTTTCGGCCATCCTAAACTTAAATTAACAACCTCTGCACCATTTTTTATGGCAAAAATCAAAGCATCTGCAATCACATCAGTGATGAGTTTACCATTGTAGACAAATCCATTAACCTGAGCATTTAAAACTTTGAGAGGCATTATTTTTATACGAGGGTCAGCGGCTCCCATTATCCCCATGGCGTTTCTATTGGCGGCAATGATGCCGGCAACATGTGTACCATGCCCGACATCATCGCTTACATTTGGATTTCCCTCTAAGAAATTATAACCATTACATGGAAGGTTCTTAGCATTCGGGGCATTAGTGCAAAGCTTGTCATTATACCAAATTCGTCCACTTAAATCTGGATGATTAATATCCACACCACTATCTAAAACGGCTACAATTAAATCTTTTTTAGAAGTCTCCGTGGTGCTGGTCTCTATCCAGTTTATATCTGCTCCTGGAGTTCCTTGAATGCGCTCACGCTCTAGATCTGATATAAATTGAAGAACAACTTGCCCTTTATTTTCAAGCGCCCATTGTTTACTAAAAAGTGGATCATTACTCTGAATTTTCTCAGAAGAATAAAGAAGTGTAGAAAAAATAAAAGAACCGATTATTGCGAAAATCTTCATAGAGACTCCCTCATCCATGCCCCTACAAACTCGCCACCAGATAGTCCCAACAGCTCTCTTACAACATCAATGGGACCATTCATATTGGCACTACCAATTTTGCCAATCGTATTTGAATAAATAGTATTATTCAAGATTTCAGATTTCTGCCTGAAACCATTTATCGTTCCATAGACATACATATTATTTTCGCCAATAATATTTTTAAAATCACCAAATTCTAGTCGCGTAAATAGATCATCAATCAATTCGACATTACAAATAGCCCTTTCTTCTTCTGTATTGCTCTTTTGGCATTTTTTAGCTTTTAGCTTTAAGGCCCCGAGGTCTTCACATCTTGGAGAATGAAGAGTCTTGTCATCAACATTATTACATCCTCGTTCTTTCTGATAACGTTCTTCGATAATATCTAACTCATCTCTTCTTATAGAGTTTAATCTTTCAATTCCACGATCATAAAGATTAACATGATAACCAACTTTAAAAAGTCTCAACTTCTCAAAGTTAATTTGATTAACATCAAAGAGAATTGCTTGAAATTTATCATTAACATTCATCATCATCTTTTTTAATTTCTTTGCAGAAAGGGCCCATCCTTGCTTTGAATCTGAAAGTGAAATAAACTGATGTTCAAATTTCTTATTTTCATCGACTTCTGCCTCAAAACGAATATTTTGGGTGTTGGAACGTCCAAAAAAGCTGTCTCCAGGATTAATATCTCCTTCAACGGTCAACGAAGTTCCATTGGTATTTTCAGCAAGATAGTAATTTAATATCTGTTTAGACAAGGCTTCAATATTAATGCCTGTTAAAAAATCTTTCGTGTAGCTAAAATAATTCCCGTTAATACCCTCTTTTGCTTTAAGGTTAAAATATGTTTTTTCTTTGAGTCTTTTTAGTCTAAAAAATAAAAATGAAAGATACGAACTTTTGTCTGTAAATTTCGCTTCAAGCTCAACTGGCCGATGGGAATCTTCAAGAAATTCAAAATTTCTATTCTTTAAAACTTGGTACACAGAAAATGCGTTACTAAATAGTGCAGGATTTTTTTCAAGATCACCTGCAAGGTCAATCATGTAAGATTTTATATTATAGCGACCGCTATCATATTTACCCGATAACTTTAGAATTGGAATATATTTATTAAACTGATAATTAACGGCTATTTCTTTAACAAACCCATGATCATCATAGATTTGTAAGACCTTAGGACTTTTCTTAAAGACCTGTATTCTTCTGACTGCCGTAACTGAGCCACGTGTCCCAAGCCCTGCACCAACAAGGCCTAAATTAAAATTTAGCTTAATATCTGTTGAAGGCATAAAACGATCAGTCATGAGTAAAGACTCTCCTGTGTCTAAATAGCGGTTGATTTCATTAAAGAGCTCTTGAATCTTCTTTGTTTTTTCGTCACTTTTAATCGTAGGATCTTTCAATTCGGATAGTGCAAAAAATCGATCCTTAAGTGATCGTTTTAGCAAATTAACAAAAATATTTTTATAAGGCTCTTTCAAGCTTGTTTTTAAACTCTTAACCGGCTTTAGATGTGTGAAAGTTCTCACAATGGCCGTATTTACCCCAACACTACCCGCTAAATTATTTCCTAGTCCCTCAATCCCCAAGTGATAACCTAAATCTAAACTGGCCCCAAATGTATCTGCTAATTGCACTAAATTATCTGTACCCAAATAATTTCCCAAGACAATATCTCGAGAAAAAATTAATTGAGCGTTACCTGAAATACCACCCCAAGTACCAATACCTATAGGTTCAATCTCACCGGTTTCAAGAAAATGCTTAAGACCATCTTCAAATTGCTTTTGAAAATACTTTGATCTTAACTTATTAAGGTCTCCCGCTACCAGGTAAGAATTAAACTTATTCACTAAATTATCTATGACATTTCCCTGCAGTTTTGCATAAAGAAAATAGCGTAATTGCTCAAAAGGAGATTCTGGATCTCCATATGAAAAACGTGAAGCATATCCAGGATAACTCTTCTCCAAAATCTTTCCTTTTATAACAGATTCTCCAATTGTGAGATTGGAATCGAATCTCATTTCTTCACTTCTTTCATTAAAGACTCTGTTCAATGAATTTCGTCTTGAAATTAATTTTTCAAGTAAAACAGCGGCTTCTGCTGGAGGAAAATAAGCTTCATTGACAATTTTTTGAAAATCAAGTCGGCTTAGCTGACTTAGCCTTCTAAGCATCCATTGCGCATCTTCAATCGCAACATAAAAGTCATTCGCGGTAAAATGTGGTAAGACGATGGCACGATTATCTACTCTACCAACAATCCAATTAAATGATTCAATACTTTCACCGAGATCCACGAGCGAGTAGGGAATCACTAGCGATCTTAAAGTTCTGCTATTAATTGTTTGAAGAGGGACTCCCATTGCTGGATTGTAAAAATCTGTCTCAGAGGGAGTAGTGATGGCAATATCCTGAAGCTCCACTCTCAAGTTTTCGATACTTCTTACCCAGCGAGAAGAAGCTCCATCTGTGCCCTCTGGGATCTCTTTTTTTAAAAATTTCTCTAATTCTTCATTGGAAGAAAAATTGACATAGACCGATTTAAGATATTTTATGGCCGGGACACTATAACCCAGACGTCTCAATAAATTTTTTCTCAAAAGAAGTGAATGCAGCGTTTTATCAAGATGAACTGTATAAATCTTTGATCGATCTTCCCCTATCGCGTTAAAGCGATAAAGCCCGGAATTTGACGACAATCCACCTTGAAAAGTAAGACTCTCCCCCTCTTTTAAAGCAATTGCATTTTGATCGTTAAAACTAGAATCATGATCTCGCCAAAAATCATTAGGTCTTGGATTTAAAAGTGATAAATCTACCTTTTGAAATTGCCAGATATCCTGAGCTTCCCGCGATGATAGAACATTGTTATTATAGACAAGGTCATCACTGGCCATTCGCACACCTTTTTGCAAAGGAACAAATGACTCACCTGCGATTGCATAAAAAGAGAACGAAAACAAAAAAGTTGCAATAATTAATATTTTCATAGGTCTGAATTATAAGCGATATAAGCTTAAATCAGCTGGATATTGAATTTTTTATAGACCCCAAAAAAGGGAAAAAAAAAGGCCGCAAAAGCGGCCTTCTTAAGATATCAGTAACAACTCAATTTTTTCATTACTTAAAGGGTAATACCAAAAACATCTGGAAGAAATTTTTGCTCTAAATTCTGTGCACTTGTCCCAATCTTAGCTGCAACTTTAGCAAGAACATCTGCTTTAGCAGCTGAATTTCCTGCTGCATCTTGAATTTCTTGAACACTTACACCTGTCAGAGTCTTAAGATCTGACATAAGCGCAGCTTGATCATCGGCCGTAACTTCCCCATTACCGCGAGAAAGCATTTTTTCAATTTTTGAACCAAGGGTAATCATAGACATAGAAGTTTCAAGACTTACGTTGTAGACGAAAGAAACCTTCGCAGCTTTTTCGTAAAACTTCATTCTTTCTTGTTCTTTTGCAAGTAAACTTACGTCAGTTGTTCCAGCTTCGTCTTCATAAAGGTAACCCGATCTTCTTCCTTCGTAGTAACCAGTCGAATAACGGTAATCAACAACTTCGTAATCATTTCCGTAGTAATCACCATTTGAGTGACCTGCAAGAACATCACTTCTTTCAATTGATCGAAACTCAGAGGCTACAGCACGGTTATTTGAATAGTAATCATAGTAAACAATCGTACGAACATAGTTTAAGCTTACAGCTTTATATTCAGCGAATTTTGCATCCCAAATGACAAACCATTGATCTTGACCAAATTGTTGAGAACGAAGTGTTTCATTAGAATAAAGTTGAACTGCTGATGAATATGTCCCATCGACTGTGTTCAAAGCAGAAACAAATTCAGAAGCAAGAATACTTGGATTAGTACGAGCTCCATAGCCAGATGAACCCGAACTTCCGCCTCCACCACCGCAGCTTGCAAGGGCAAGTAGGGCCGAAAGCATTGAAATTTTTAACAAAGCTTTAATTTTCATTTTCCTTCTCCGTGTTTGTCGTTTTATTGACGACGATTTATTGTTTAGTAACACTCTCACAATTAATAGTCGACCAAATCGATCAACATGTAAGTGTTTTCCATTTTGTGCAAGAATTTTAGTAACCTTTTGGCCCCATTTTTTTTAACTTTGGCCAAGAATGTGCCCTTAAAGCACGGTGAACATAAATTAGGAAGAGGTGTTGAAATTCTTACTCATTTTCAATTCGAATTAGTCATTAATATTGAGAATTCACTTAAGTAATCTAGCTAGAATTACGATTAACAGTTATGCAAGTTTACGAAGAAAAAAATTTTAAAATCATCATTGCTGATGAGAACACTAAATCCAGAGACACAATGGCCTCAAAGTTACGTTTTCTCGGATTTCACGTTGAGCTGGCCACCGGTGGATTTCATTTGATTCACTTGTTTGAGAAATTCCTTGATTTTAACTTGATTATTTTAAGTGAAGACATGAATGATATGTCTGCTGAAGAAATAATGATGTTGGTACGGACAAAAAAAACAAAGGGAGAGCTCCCCATTCTCTACATCTCCAAAATTAGCAAGGAAGACGAAATTTGCGAGAAAGTACTTAGTGGCGCCAATGAGTATGTTGTGAAATCAACTAATTTTCAACCTATCGTCGATAGGGCCGTTAAATACTTCTTACAAGCTCGAAAATCTTAATTTAAATATCGGCACTGCATATCGACGAACGATCAAAGGCTTCCTATGATTCCCTTAATAAAAACATGACAACCTATAAAGGAATATGCGTATGAAAAAAATTAAAGTGGCCAACCCCGTGGTTGAGCTTGATGGTGATGAAATGACCAGAATTATCTGGAAATTTATCAAAGACAAACTCATTCTGCCTTATCTTGATTTAGATATAAAATACTACGACCTTGGCATGGAATATCGCGACCAAACGAATGACCAAGTGACCATAGACGCTGCAGAGGCCATCAAAAAATATAATGTTGGTATAAAATGTGCCACCATCACGCCCGATGAAGCGCGAGTAAAAGAATTCAATCTAAAAGAAATGTGGAAATCACCAAACGGGACAATCCGAAATATTTTAGATGGAACAGTTTTTAGGGAACCTATTATTTGTAAAAATGTTCCGCGTTTAGTCCCTAACTGGACAAAACCCATCATGATTGGTCGTCACGCTTTTGGCGATCAGTATCGAGCGACAGACTTTGTCACGAAAGGACCTGGAAAATTGACGATGACTTTTGAAGGGGCCAATGGTGAAAAAATTCACAAAGAAGTCTATAACTTTAAAGGCGATGGCGTTGCTTTAGCTATGTACAACACGGACGAATCAATCAGAGGATTTGCTCACTCTTGCTTTAACATGGCCCTTACTAAAAAATGGCCACTTTATTTCTCTTCAAAAAATACGATTTTAAAAAAATACGATGGAAGATTTAAAGATATCTTCGAGGAAATTTACGAAGCTGATTATAAGAAAAAATTTGAGTCCCTTGGAATCACTTACGAGCATAGACTGATTGATGACATGGTTGCATCTGCTCTTAAATGGAATGGGGATTTCATCTGGGCCTGCAAAAACTATGATGGAGATGTGCAATCAGATACTGTCGCCCAAGGATTTGGTTCTCTCGGGCTCATGACTTCAGTTCTCATTACTCCAGATGGAAAAACAATGGAAGCAGAAGCTGCTCATGGAACAGTAACCAGACACTTCCGAATGCACCAACAAGGCAAGCCAACTTCTACAAATCCAATTGCCTCTATTTTTGCATGGACTCGCGGTTTGGCCCACAGAGGGAAAATCGATAATAATCCCGAACTCATCCACTTTTGTGAAACACTTGAAAAAATTTGTGTCTCGACAGTCGAATCAGGAAAAATGACAAAAGATTTAGCGGTATGCATTTATGGTGACAAAGTGAATGCAGATCAATACCTGACTACAGAAAAATTTCTTGATGCTCTTGATGAAAACCTCAAAAGAGCACTCAGTTTATAAAAGATTACAGAAACTGATCAGAAAACTCTCCTAAAGGGCCATGCTATATGGCCCTTTTTTTTTGCAATTTTTTCCCTTTTATAAATTTATTCTTTTTTATTTATTGAATCCCATCACTAAAACGATGAGACACTGTATGAAAAAAATAATAATTCTTTCAATGCTTATTTTCTTTAACTCTTGTTCTCAAAAGCAGAATTCTAAAAGTCATTTTAAATTTACATTGGGAAATATGGCCCTTGCAACCAACTCTAGCGCTTTCATCAATGCTCTAGATTTAATCAATCCAAAACCTAATATCATAAAATTAGACTCTACCAATTCAGCTAATATTAATTTAGGGACTTATCAATTACTGCTTGTAACATTCGAAGGACCTGAAACCAAATCAGGTGAAATGCGTTGTGGTTCTATAGATAAGGCAGTTATCAATTCATCTGAATCGACTTTTAATATCACGGTATCAAAAGCAGAGTGTGCCTTGCCAAAATATGCCAGCACTATTTTAGAATTAAAAACAGGTGTTGTCTCTAAATGGGACTTAGATCATTTTGATCGAAGCTTCTGGGGGCCATAATGATTGTAAAGAGAGTTCTTTCTTTTTACCACAAACTCAGCTTCATCCAAGGGATTGTCATTACGATCACTTTTACATCTGTGTTTTCCTTTGCCGCTGTGAATATTCCGGACTTTTACACTTTCACCGCCGGAACTCCCATTTCATCATCACAAATCAACAGCAATTTTGAAAAACTTGCAGGTCTGATTGATAATGGACGCTCTCAAAATTACATAGGAACGTGGGATACAATAAACAATGTCCCCGATATAGAGTCAACCTCACCTATTCCAGGAGACTATTATATTTCAACAAGCTCGGGGAATCACACGTTCACAAATGGAGAAAATTTATCATTCTCATCTGGGGACTGGGTTATTTTTAATGGAATAAGTTGGGAAAAACTTCAGGCCAGCTCATGGAACTTTAATGGGAACGACACTTTCTACAATTCAGGAAAAGTGGGAATTGGAACAAGTGCCCCTCTGGTCAAACTTGACATCAATGGTGGATTGAAATTGGGCAATGAAAGTTCTGCATGCATTAGTGCTTTGGCCGGGACGATGCGATTTGTCTCATCTAGTTTTGAGTACTGTAATGGAAGTACTTGGACGGTCTTTGGCGGAGGTGGTGCAGGAACTGTAACAAACGTAAGCGCAACCGCTCCACTCACCGTCACAACA
Source organism: Bacteriovorax sp. (assembly GCA_018060625.1). Classification (GTDB taxonomy): domain Bacteria; phylum Bdellovibrionota; class Bacteriovoracia; order Bacteriovoracales; family Bacteriovoracaceae; genus Bacteriovorax. The sequence goes on from JAGOVS010000043.1 coordinate 18,584, forward strand.
GGCTCAACGGCTCCACAAATCTCTCTCCTGCAGGCCAATGGCTCAAATCCAGGATACCTATCCTCTGTGGATTGGAATTTATTTAATAACAAAGAAGCTCCCATTGCGCCGGGGTCTACGGCCCAGTATTTTCGTGGTGACAAAACTTGGTATTCGTTGGAGACAGCTGTCTTGGCACTCCCACTAACAGGGCTTTCTGTGGCGCAAACAACCTCAGTCACCGCAACTGATACCCTTCTCGGAGGTATCGGAAAACTTCAAGGACAACTCTCTTCGATGTCGTCTACTTTTATCGATTGGGCCACAACAGGGGCCCAAACAATTGATCCCGCTAGATTAAGTCTGGGAATAAGTGCCCCGAATAAAACTATCACAACAAACTCAAGCGGATTTTTGGTTGCCTCAAATGTCACATCATCAGAACTTGGATATCTCTCTGGTGTCACTTCTCCTATACAAGCTCAATTAAACAGTAAGATCTCCTCTCAATGGGCAACCTCTGGCGCTCATATTTATTTCTCATCCGGAAATATTGGCATAGGAATATCGACTCCAGCTTACCCTCTCGATGTCATAGGAGACATTAGGACCAGTTCATGTGTTCAATATAATGCTGGTGTTTTAGGGACATGTGCCTCCGATGTAAGAATCAAAAAGGACATTCATCCATTTACCCTCGGACTACAGGCGATTTTGGGTATCAATCCAGTAAACTATAAATATAATGGACTAGCAGGACAACGAGCAGACGAAAAAGTTAAGTTAGGTGTTATTGCCCAACAAGTAGAGCTTGTTGCTCCAGAGCTCGTCAAAAAGCAAATGGTACTTCTCCATCCAGAAGACCAAGAAAAGAGTGAAATAAAAGTCGTTGACTATGGTGCCTTCACCTACATGGCCATCAATGCCATTAAGCAATTTTACCGCAAATGGTTTGATGATAGTCAACTCATCCATCAAAAGCTTCTTTCTATGCAATTAAAAACAAGCGAGCTCGAGGCTAAAAACAACATTTTAAAAAAAGAAAATCAACTAATGAAATCAAGACTCGATTCAATTGAAAAAATGCTAAAACTTAAAAAGGTTGAATAATTCACCCCTTCGCATAAGCTCTCCTCTCAGCTATTCCCGGTGTTTATATTTCCCAGCTAAAATTTGTTAAAAAATTATTATTTTCGTAATGTTTTTTAATTTCGGGCCTTCCCAAGTCACCTCTGGCCATTTAAAATGCTTTTTAAGAGGTAT
>JAGOVS010000183.1 GCA_018060625.1 Bacteriovorax sp.
CTCCTCTTCCGTAAATAGTATAAGAAAAGGGAATTTGGGCCGCAGCCAGTAAAACACAAGCTTTGATGGCGATATCATGACCTTTTAATTTACGCAAAAGTCCAAAACTCGCTATGTGCAATTTTTCTCCAGCAAGATATAGCTTTGATGATCTTTTCTCGGGAATTTCAACTCCATTATAATTCACAATCGATTTATTTTTAGGATCTGCAATATTTTTTACAAATTCGTTTCTTGTATAATTTGATTCAAAAAGATAAATATCAGTGAGAGGAATTAGACAAAATTCAATAAAATCATAAAATTTATTTTTAATCTTTCCATAAATACGATGAAGACTTCCCCCGTGAGGTGTATAAATACATTTCGCACCTAAGATAAATGAAAGAATTCTTGCATAAATCCCTCCTTTGGCACCATGTCCATGAATAACATCTACTTTGAATTTCCTTAATTCCCAATAGATTGATACCAAATTCGAAAGGTCATCTACTCCAGGCTTATCGTTGATAGGTGCATGAATAATTTTTAACTTTTCATATGCAGGAAGATCTGCATCTTTATCGGATATATTAGTTACAAAAATTTGTTCTACACCTTTTGCATCCATGTGTTCAAGAATATCAAAAACATGCTTTCTGATTCCGCCAATAGGCGCTCTTAGAATTTGTACAACTACTTTAGACATTTTTTATTCCATCCCAAAAAAACCAAGAAAAAGACAATAATCTCTATGCCAATAATTGATCCTCCTATTTTAAAATGCCACTTAGATGAAAACATTTTTTTAAGGACGGCAGAGAGCTTAAAATCTACTTCGTATGGAAAACAAACGTCTCGCAATCTATTGCGAATAATATTTAAGTTCCTGAGTGCTTGATCTTTTAGCTCAAGAAAATAAAAATCTTCAAGCATGTTCGCATCTATTATTTCAGCATATCTTGTTTGGTATTTATTAAGTACTAAAAATAGATCATGCTTTGTAATTCTCTTCTTCGCAATTCGATAACTATAACTTACATCGGCCAATCGATATCTCATTAGATGAGATCTTATTGCTGCAACTTTTCCAACTTCTGCAAGACGTAGCCAAACATCAAGATCCGCCGATGATCGAAACTCTTCTCCATTCCAAAATTTAATTTTTTGCGTGTAGGCCTCGGTTCTGACAACAACTGAGGGACAAGTAATAAAATTAGCATATTTAAAAACAAGAGATAATAAATCGTTGATCGTTAAAAATGAGATTTCATTTGTTCTTAACTCGGGAGGGAAAAATCGCTCCCCAACAACGTTCTCATCTTGATCAATTTCCAAGGCGCCACAGAAAGTGGCGATACAATCCTTGTCATTTTCTAAGACATCAATAGATCTTGAAAGAAAATCTTTTTCATACAAGTCATCAGTGTGAATAATGGCGCAGTAGTCTCCCTCTGCATTTTCAATACATTTAGTAAAATTCCCTTCCGGTCCCAAATTTTTTTCATTAGCAGAGACCTCTATGAAAGGATAGAGATCTGCAAACTCCATACACATCTCTTTTGATCTATCAGTCGATAAATTATCAAAAATTTTAATCTTAAAGATGGGATAATCTTGCCCAAGAATGGACTCCAGGGTTCTTGTAATTGTTTTTTCAGCATTATAAAGAGGTATACAAAGTGTCACTTTCTTCACGATCTACACCTCAATCTGGTTTAAATAAGAGCGGTAAAGAAAAAATAACAACACCACTCCAAAAATAGTATTAATACTCAAGGAGAAAATTAAACTGTCACTATAATTTTTAAAAAATAATGCCGTTAAAAAAACGAAAGAGGTTACCAAACATTTCACCAAGGGCCCTAGGGAGATATCAATCTTCATTAATTTTCCAACATTATAGGCCAGAAAAATTAAAGATGTCAGATAGCCTGCCATTAAGGCATAGGGCGTATAGTTCACGAATTCAGAATGCTGACAAATAAACAAAACTCCAAACAGAGCAATGAATCCTCCTGATAGATAAGGGCCTATGGCCTTATGTGTTTTCATTTCTGATTGGGTGGCCATGGTAAAAATATTTCCAAGCATTCTTAAAAACTCAACACAGGCTCCTAACGCTAAAAAGTAGGCTGATTTTTTAAACTTAACATCTGCCAAAACTCGCATTAGAAAAGGCGACAATCCAATAAGAAACGCAGTAAAATAGACATAAGAAGGAATCAGCTTGTTTAAAAGTTTATTCCATATGAGAGACTTGTCCTGTTTACGATCATTGATTTTCGAATAAAATTCAGGAAAATATAATTGTTGAAATAAGTACTCAATTGCCACACTAAGCGAAGTGGCCAACCCAAGTCCAAAGACAAGTTCACCCAAAATAGTGGAATCGACATTGGCCTTATAAAAAAAACGAAAGGACTGACCTAGTACCCATACAGCAAGATTGGTCACTACGATTGGTAATCCAAATTTAGCCACTCTTTTAAGGCCATTTAAGCTCAGCGATTGATTAAGTCCATTCGTATCTACTATATTTCTTCGCAGAATAATATAAGCGAGTAATCCAAATATAAGAAACGAGATTCCTTGCCCTATAAGCCAATAAAGAGGTTGTGAAGACACAAAAATGACTAGAAGATAAGACAAAAACAAACCAACAATGTTCGTAAAAAGTGTCCATAAGACAAATTGATTAGTAAAACCAAGAAGATTTAAGCCTGGTATGAGCGTTCCATTTAGCGTACTAGCAAAAACATAAAGAACGAGCGTAGAAACAATTAAGGCCCATTGATTTTCTTCACCTGAGATTTTTTGCTTAAAAACAAACAAAAAGGGAATTGTGAGAAGACTCCCCACAAGTAAGCTAATCACAATCGTTTTTAAATTTCTGAGTAAAACACCATGTTCTTTCCAAGAGTGGAGCATTCGATTGGCATACATACCAATAGGGTTTGCGTAAATGAGTCCGAAGGCAGCAGAAATAGAAAGTAAAAAATAATAAACACCCATATCTGGTACTGACAACACTGAACTTAGTACTCGATAGGTTAAAAACATAATAATCATCTGGGAAAGACGACCTAAGGAAATGATGACGAGGTGCTTATTCATGAGTCATGATCTCCACAATGTTTTTTGCAAAAAAATGCTCAGAAAAAGGAGTAACTCCCTCACTCTTTAAAAATAATTCTATGTTTTTTTGGTATGCTAAAATATCTTCATCCGTTAATTTTTTTAAAAAATGATAAAGATCTTCATGCGTATTGAACTTTGTTCTTTCAATATAACAATTCTCTGGAATAATTTGGTTGATATTAGATGGCCCCCAATAGATGGGAATAGTTCCTGCAAAAAAACAATCAAAGATTTTTTCAGTTATATAACCATCAATATCTTTTGCATTTTCAAAGCAAAGCGCAAATTTATACGTTCTCAAGACGGCAATTTTTTCATCAACACGTCCCTTGTAGCAGCGAGAGGAATTCTTTGGTAGCAAATTCAAAATTTTTAATTTCCTGAAAATTTTTTGAAAGCGGACATTGAATTTGTATTCCCATCCAATACCATAAAAGTCTAGGTCCTCTGGATGGTGATCCTCAAACCATTTAATCGTCTTAAGTCTTTGGCTGTAAAGCTCTAAAGGATGATGGGAAGTTTTATTTCCCGAAATTGAAACCAGAAAACCTGAACGACCTGCTATTCCAATAGGTGTCGATTTAATTTCATTTGGAAAATTGAATTTATAATACAATTTATTGTCCACAAGTGCATTATTCCAAGTGAAGATCTTCTTAAAAAACTTATGCTTTTTAAGATTCCAGTTATCGGCGCGAATAAGCTCTGTTTCAAAAAGAAGAAGAAATGATTTTTCAATATCTATCAATTTAGGAAAAGGCTTAGGCATTTCATTATAAAGCACTAAATGAGCTTGATCTGGTGAACATAAGTCTGAAGTAAGAAGATCGTAACCATGTTTTTTAAACTCTTCTTTTAAAAGAAAATAAGGATAAAGACAATTGTCTCTGTTTAAAAATTTATTTGTTAAATCAAAAATACGATTATTTTGGTAATCAAGACCTACGACGAAAGAAACTTTTTTCACAACAAAGATCCTTTTTCAATAAGCTCTAAAACCTTCTTTAATTGCGAAGAGTATGTATAACTCGCGCGAGCTTTTTGCATTCCAGAGTCCCTGATCATCTCTCGCTCACTTTCGTTTTCTAAATAATACTTTATAAGCATGGTTGCTTCTTCAGGATTTGAATAACAAGCAAGCTCCTTACCAATATCATAATATTCCTCTAGTCCTGGAACATAATCGGCCAACTGAAAACCACCGTAGTAATTAATTTCAAAGTTGCGGGCCTTGATTTGACTGGCATGCTTGGTTGTATGAAGAGTTTGGGCCAGATTTTTAGGGTGAGTTAATAAATATCGAAGATCAAAGCTGGCACTATTGGAGAGATTCAGATTAATTTTTGATGATCTAAAAAGTTCAACCATTCTATCATTACTTAAAGATCCATTTGCCCACCCATGGCCAAAGCAGGCGACATTAATACCATTTTTCTGCAATTTTTTAACAAACCAATGCCTGTAGCGATTATATCCACCGATAAAAGAGACTTCATAATTATAAACAGCGGGAGGAATAAGGCGCAGATCATCGATGGCTGCCCATTGAGATCGGATAACATTTTTTATTCCAAGGGCATGATACTTAGTTAACGAAAATTTATCTGTCGTTATGGGATAAGTAAAAAAAGGGGCAAACTTACTTGTAAAGCCTTCAAAGCGCCAAGTATCGTCACCAAACCAATTGGCCGTTTTATATTTAGATTTGAGGTATGTGAGGGTTTCTTCTGTGAATTGATCTCGAAAAAGTATAAAGAAAATAAGATCAGGAGTAATTTGGTCGGCTTTTTCACAAAGATCTTTTTGCAGGGCTTTTAAATTACTTTTCAAATAATGATCGTAGTAAAATGGAATGACCTCATGACCTAATTGCTCAAAACTATTTTTGAATCCAAGTTGGCCGATTGCATTTATTCCTCGAGAA
>JAGOVS010000184.1 GCA_018060625.1 Bacteriovorax sp.
ATTTGAAGAAAAAATAAATCAAGTTCTTGATCGTTCTGATCCCGCTCATGATCTTGCACATGTAAAAAGGGTTGTAGCGAATGCCAAAAAGTTGGCCCAATATGAAGGGGGTCAGCTAGAAGTTATTCTTCCTGCAGCTTGGTTGCATGATTTTATTAATCTTCCCAAAAACCATCCGGACAGAAATCTTGCTTCAAAAATGGCGGCACTAGAGTCAATTGAATTTTTAAAAAGTATTGAGTATCCTCAAAAATATTTTCCAGCGATCATTCATGCGATTGAAGCTCATAGCTTTAGTGGAGGGATTTCTCCTGAGACTTTGGAAGCAAAAATAGTTCAAGATGCAGATCGCTTAGATGCTCTAGGGGCAATTGGATTGGCGAGATTATTTTCAGTTTCGACTCAATTATGCCGTCCATTTTATCATTTAGATGACCCCTTTGCATTTTCAAGAGCACTTGATGATAAGCAAAATGCCCTAGATCACATTGAGATAAAATTAAAAAAAATTACTGAGACGATGAACACATCAGCGGCCTCTAAGGAAGCTCGCGATCGCCTTAAATTCATTGAGCAATTTGTGCAACAATTAAAAAATGAGATTCAAACAATTGTACCGATAGATTAATTGGTCGCTAAATGCTTATTCAGATTATTTGCACTTGCGACACATTTTGGTTGATGGCACTTATTTTATTCTTCCTCATCCCAGGGGTCCAGAAGTTCAGCGGGGATGTTGGGGTCGACGAGGTCTTTGTAGTTGTAGGGGCAGTGTCGGCAGCCACTTTGGCAGCAGAAACCACGTTTTAAGTGATAACTTTCGGTGAAGACAAGGTTGCCTTCTGGGTTGATGTAATAATCTTGGTTTGTCTTTTTATCTGTCATAAAACTAAAAACGGCCTATTGCTAGGCCGCTTTTTATATAGAGATTGAGATTACGTTTTCTAAAATAAATTAGAGACTAGTATCTACCGCCGCCGCCGCCGCGTGAACCACGATCTCCACCGCCACGGTTTCCACCGCCGCCGCCGAATCCACCACCTGATCTTCCACCACCGAATCCGCCGCCGCCGCCGCGAGATTCTCTCTCCGGTTGTGGTTTCGCTTCAGATACTCTTAGAGATCGACCTTCGTACTCTTGACCATCCAATTGAGAAACAGCAGATTGTGCTCCGTCATCTGATTCCATTTCAACAAATCCGAAACCTTTGCTTCTTCCTGTTTCACGGTCGATGATGATTTTCACTGATGCAACTGATCCAGCAGATGAAAAATGATTCTTAAGTCCATCTTCAGTAGCAGAGTAAGGAAGATTTCCAACGTACAACTTAGCAGCCATAAAAAAACTCCAAAAAAAGGTCAAAAGTGGGTAAACGCTTAGGACCAAGTAACTATTAGACTTCAGGTATAACACATGTCAGTGCTACTTCCAAATATAAATTTACATAAATTTTGTGTCAGCTCTTTGCGTTGTAGTCAGCTTTCATTTACAATGAGTTATACACTTTTAAAGGACAATTTATGGAAAAGATCTGGATTAAGAATTATCAAGCGGGCGTACCTACAACTATTGAAGATCAGATAGAAAAATATCAATCCATTCTGGAAATCTTGGAAGAAAGTTTTACTTCTTACACTTCAAGGCCAGCTTATCATTGTATGGGAAAAACTCTTACATTTGGAGAAATTGATCGCCTGAGCCTAAAATTTGCTAGTTATTTACAAAACAATTTGGGCCTAAAAAAAGGCGACCGAGTTGCCATTATGATGCCTAATATTTTGCAATACCCAGTAGCGCTCTTTGGGGCACTTCGTGCGGGAATGATTGCTGTCAACGTCAATCCTCTCTACACTCCTAGGGAACTTGAGCATCAGTTAAAAGATTCCGGAGCGACAACAATTGTTATCTTTGAAAATGCGGCCCATACCCTTGAGTCGATTTTAGCTCGTACTCAGGTCAAGCATGTTTTGATCACTTCAATAGGTGATATGCTTGCTTTTCCAAAATCGATGCTTGTTAATTTTGTGATTAAAAAAGTAAAAAAAATGGTTCCGCATTGGTCGATTCCTCAGTCTGTTAATTTTTTGACTGCGGTGAATACAGGTGAAGAAGCCCAATTTAAAAAACCAGTCCTGACAAGAAATGATATCGCCTTTTTGCAATATACAGGAGGGACAACGGGAGTGGCCAAAGGGGCCATACTGACTCATTCAAATATTATTGCTAATATTTCTCAGGCGCGATCATGGATCTCTCCATTGGTGAAATTGGGTGAGGAGATTATTGTCACACCACTACCGCTTTATCATATTTTTTCTCTGACGGCGAACTGCTTTGTGTTTGGCTCAATTGGTGGTTTAAATATTCTCATCACTAATCCTCGAGATATTCCAGGCTTTATTAAAGAGTTAAAAAAATGGAAATTTACGGCATTTACAGGGGTCAATACACTCTTCAATGGTCTTCTAAATCATCCTCAATTTAGTACAATCGATTTTTCAAGTTTAAGATTGACTCTCGGTGGAGGGATGGCCGTTCAAAAAGCAGTTGCAGATAAATGGTTCAAGGTGACTGGAAAAGCGCTCATTGAGGCATATGGTTTAACTGAAACGTCTCCTGCAGCATGTATAAATCCCATGACTCTTAAAGAGTATAATGGTTTTATCGGTGTTCCTCTTCCTTCAACTGAAGTTGTCATTAAAGATGACGAAGAGAAGACATTAGGTTTGGGAGAGACTGGTGAAATATGCATCAAAGGACCTCAGGTCATGCGAGGGTATTGGAATCGCGATGATGAGACGGCTAAAGTGATGTCTTTTGATGGCTACTTTAAAACCGGGGATATTGGAATAATGAATTCAGATGGGTTTGTAAAAATCATTGACCGTAAAAAAGACATGATTTTGGTTTCGGGATTTAATGTTTATCCAAATGAAATTGAAGAAGTACTTTCTCAGCACCCTAAGATTTTTGAGGTAGCGGCCATCGGTGTACCTGATGAGAAAACGACTGAGGCCATAAAACTCTTTATTGTAAAAAAAGATGCGAGCTTAACCGTTGAGGAAGTGCTTGCGTTTTGTAGAGAGAACTTCACTAATTATAAAATTCCACGTCATTTTGAATTTCGAAGCGAACTTCCAAAGACAAATGTCGGCAAAATTTTGAGAAAAGATTTAAGAGATCAGTAAGTGGGATTATTTCATTATTTTTTGAATAAGTAATTCTAGTTGATGCTTGATTCCCTCTTGCTTTTTATTTTCTGCTTCCTTGCTTCGAAGTAATTGTTCTTGATGAGCAGGATCAGTTATTTCTTCTTTAGGAATGGATTGAGAGGTGGCTTCAGTATTCATCTCTTTGGTTTTACCAGCACCATTATTCAAAGAAAAGAAGCGCTCGAATCCTAATCCAACCAAAGCGACAGACCCACTAGCGATGGCCGCTTGTTTGGCAGTAATGTTCGTAATTTTCAGATAAAGTTTTTTAAAGAGACCAATTTTTTCTTCTTCTGAGCCAGCACTTTTATCAGCGAAAAAGTGATCCGCAATAGCCTTTATTTTTTTTAAGGGATTTGGAATTTTCTGAATAAATTTTGGAACTTTTGGCAATTCTCTGAGTTCATTCATGAAGATTTTATCTTGAATTTTGTAAACGCCAAAAGACGAAGGAGCATAGTCACGATTCTTAAGATGAAGGCTTAGTGTGTTAAATGTACTTACGACATCGCGATTTGGAATAGGAGTATTTTCAATCACTCGTTCGAGTTCACGGTGAACAACCGTTAACATTTCTTTTAATAAGGCCTGGCGAATAATTCTCTCTTTAAGCCTACCGCTACTATTTATTGATTCATCAATCTCACTAATTTCTCTTTGGAGTTGTTTGATGACGAAGTCAAGATTGTCATCTTCATTTCTAAAGGTAATGATTTTATTTTGAAATTCACCATTTATCTTAGTGGTGAATAGGATTTCTCTTACTTCGTCGTCTTTAAGTTTCACTTTTTTTAGAAGATTAAGATTGTATTGAAGGGAAATTCGCTCTTCGAGTAATTGATCTATATCTAATTTATAGTTTTCAAAAATTTTGATCCATTGATTAACGTCATTGAAGGCGTCCATAATTGGCCCAGCGTTATCTGGGATTTGATTGGTAAGCAATTTCTCAAGGTATTCTGCATATAGTATTGCAGTGGGAACGACATCCTCCTCATCAAAGGTATAAAATGATGGATAGCGATGATTGTTCCAGTTACGTACGGTAGTTATTAAAGAGTGCTTTAATTTATTCATCCACTTTTGATGAGGACGATTCAAAACAATTTTCCTATCTGAGTAGGAAATGAGTTTTCTATCAATTAAGGCCTTATTTAAATTTTCTTTATAATCTTTGCTCATTAATAAGCTTTTTATGATTTCGATACAGTGATCATCAGGCGGAAGAGCATTGTTTGCTGGTTTTCTAAGAGTTTCATATGATTGTTGATTGATCGTAGAGCACGAAGTGAGCATCAGGCAGATTAATGAACAAAATAGTCTTTTCATACTAAACTTGTCGGTTAAGGCGGAAAAAACTTTAGTCGGATAAATCAATTAAAGTAATTCCCGACAAAACCGATAAGCTAAAGAGAAACTGTCTTGAATTTCCAGTTATGGTGAAATGGCCCAGTCTAGGTTGCAAAGGGCCGATCCTTGTTATCCAAAGTAGTTTTTTACTCGATTATTCGTAACCTAAGAGGGGATAAACCCGACTTACTTACTTGGTAGTATCCTATCGTGTGCTTCTATCCCGGATAACAAGACGCTCATCTAAATGAACTCTTACCGAAAAGTATCAGAACCCACACACGAAACTACTTCTTCATCTAACAAGTTTTCTTAAGTAACATCTCGTAAAATATTTTTTTAATCTTTAATTTTTTGTAACTGGACAGCGTAATTCATAACTATTTCTTTTTAATTACAGATTTTGTTGGGCCTATTGATTCAGATATAGAATAATAGAGCCAATGAAAATTGAAAACATTGATATAAATAAATCCATCG
>JAGOVS010000003.1 GCA_018060625.1 Bacteriovorax sp.
GGCCCTGGCCTTGAATCGAAATTCTTGGTTGATCGAACTTGCTCCAAGATCGTTTGATAAAAACTAGTGCTCTGGATATTAGTATCGGTATTGGCATGAACTCCAGTGGTCAATAGAAGGATAAAAATAAGATAAATGACGTTCACTTTTTTCATAAATAGATCTCCGCATAGAGAGCGAGTTATCTCTTAAAGAATCAAGTGTTGGCAAGCCTGGAGCGTCATTTTTAACGGCGATAAAGTCTTGAAAACTGGGAGCATGTGAGAATAGAGTCTTTAAATAGCAGTCGTTGCTTCTTTTCCTTCAGCTTTTTGTAGCCTGAGAGCATCAGTTGGTAGTGTCGAATTCATGATAAATCTTCAAGGTATAGGTTTAATGATTTGAGAATATTTTCAAATCTGATACATACCAAATTGAATATTTTAATTTTTGACAAGTGTAGATTTATGATCTTAAAAAGTAATAGAGTCATTGGTTTTTTTTGTTTTTTTCTCATGTCTGTGGCCCATGCCGATTACCTATCCTGGGATTTAATTGAGACTAAGTTTAAAGAAGAAAGACTTAATCCTAAAATCATCTCTCATGTGAAATGCTTTTTTGAAAAATATGAAGATCGGCAATTTGTTAAAAAAATTCCATTTGTTGTCGAGAGCAATGATCTTTTTAACCGCTGCGAAAGTAGTACGCATGTATCAATAGGCCCCAAAAGGGTTTTTGCGGTTGTCGATTTTACAATCCCTAGTAATGAAAAAAGAATGATCTTGGTTGATAGGTTAACAGGAAAAATTTCTCTTATGGCCGTTGCTCATGGAAGATATTTGGCAGGAATGTTTAATCATAAATTATCATCAAAGAAAAACTCTGTGAAAGATGCAACTGAATTTAGTAACGTGATCAATTCAAATGCCCCTTCGAGCGGGTTTTTTATTGCAGGTACCGATTATATTGGAAAGTTTGGAAGAAGCTTAGTTCTCCATGGATTAGAAAAAGGGGTTAATGATAATGCATGCGAACGAGAAGTTGTCTTGCATAAACACTTCCTTGTCTCAAATTCTAAAGCTCATATTTTATCACGAGGATGTTTTATGATTAATAAAGATAATCTTGATGATGTGATTAATCTTCTTAAAGGAGAGGCCTCAATAGATGGATGGCCAGAAAAAGGTGGGGCACTTATTTTTGCTTATGGCCCTCGAGAAGCTGGTTGGGGGGAGTCGACTTGTGGAGAGGGGTTTGATTATTAAATCTTTCTATGCGCTCTTCTTAATTCCCTGGTTATTCCCTCGACTCCTTTTGTAAATCGAACCCCCCAAAGATATTTCGCAAAAACACATCAATTAAAACTGTGAAATTGCTACAGGGTCATATTGTAATTTTTATTTGACCTGTTAAGTTAATTTCACTAATAACAAGGATTACCAAATGAAAAAAACATTTCTCATTCTTACACTAATCGTTTTATCTTCCCATTCATTTGCTGCTAGTAAAACACACCCGTGTGCAAAGGACGCTATATGGAATGCTGATAAATTACTACGATTGCATTTCGATCAAGATTCAAATTCAACAAATATTGAAAATCTAGGTATTGAAAATAGAGTATCAATCAGGCCATCAATTTTAGCACCTTCAAAGAAAGGGAAATATGAAGTTTTGGAAGTATTAGGATATATTTATAAAGCTGATTATCGTATGCGATTTACTTACGCACGACTTGGTAAGACATGTATATTAATGGGACAAGAAATTTTAGAAATGTCTAATCCCTTTTAAGCACAAAAATTATAATAGAGGGCGAGAGTATTCCTCGCCCTCTATTATTTAGTATTGATTTCCAACATATTGCCGATTGACGATCTTATTATTGCCTGGAGATTCAGGGGATCTTTGCACACTTTGTTCCTGGGCCACTGTGCGGCCAGTACTTGCGCAACTAACGAAAGAGAAAACGGCAATCAAACAAAGAGCAACGCTTAATAGTGAGCTCATAAAACCTCCCTGTAAAAAACGCAAAGAAATCTTTTCTTTGCTTGTTTTAAATAAATGCCAAATTCATGCCACTATAAAAGTGTCAAATAAACACCGAGTCCTTATCTTCTTAAAGCTCTTTAGAAGTTAAAAGAGCTTATTGCCGGATTCCTTTTGGCCTAATTGCTGATGCTCAAGATCTTTTTGAGGGTCTCTTTTAGCTCTTGGATCATTGTTTGATAGAATATGTTTTGGGGAAAAATCTCATCAATAAAGAGTCCTTCTTTGGAAAGTGATGAGGTCATCAGTTGATCAAAATCCATAAGAGGAATTTGATTTTTTAAGGCCTCCCTCTTCAAGATGGCATTATAGACAGCATTGCCTCTCCAATTAGAGCAATCAAAGATGCTGGCCTTTTGAAGCGCCTCGCGCGCCGTTTTTAACTCACCAAGGCCCATGGCAATTTTTCCTAAAAGATAAAAGGATGTGGCGTTACTGTAAGTCTCATTGGCCAGTTCGAGCGCCAATGGGTAGGCATTTTTGTAATTCCCAAGACGGATATGCTCAACCAGTTCTTGTTGAACTTCAACAATGGCACTGCTGGATGCCCCAGCACACGTTTCTTTAGGGGCCACTTCAAGATTGAGGGGAGTTGTGATGAGGATAAGATTACTTTTTTTCTCTTTGATGAGTTCTATCATCTCTTTTAATTCATAATCAAAAAGTTTAAAGGCCAGCTCTTTTTCATTCATTTTGTCTGTGCCAGAGAGATTATTTTTGTACTCTTTGATTGTGCCTAGTTCATAATAATTCATTTTTCCGTAAAATAATTGAGAAAGCATTGGGAAGGTAATAATAAGTGAGATGATTTTTTCATCATCATACAGAGAAAAATTTTTAAGCAAAATTGCTTTATCTGAGACATCAAACCTTTTTTCAAAAAGTTCTGAACTGGCACCGTGATAAATAATGATCGGGGGAAGTTTTTTAAGAGATTTTAATTTAAAAAGGCTGCGGTGGAGCCCCTCGTGAGGCCTTGACCAGTTATATATTTTAGGGGGGCCCTTGAAGCTGCCGGCCAGAGATTCCTCAAGTTCAGTAGTGTAATTATTTAAGGCCTCTCCCATTCGATCCCCCAGGATCAATATGCTGGCGGCTTCAGCGTTCAGAAGTTCATTTTTGAGAGCATTCGAGGCATTTTGATTGAAACTGTAAGGAAATGGGGTCATGAGTGTTTTTTTGGAAGATAAGGCCCAATAAAGAGCACTGAGCGCGAGGACAAGCAAACAGAGGAGTGCAATAAAAATCTTTTTCATCATTCTTTGATTGTATTCAAAAACTTTGGTATCTAAAAGATTAAAAAAAGGAAATTATAAATATGAGTTATTGGACACCTGAATTATTATCTCCGGCCGGAAGTTTAGAGAAGCTTAAAGTGGCCGTTCTTTATGGGGCAAATGCTATTTACCTTGGTGGGCAAAAATTTGGGCTACGACAAGCTTCAGATAATTTTAGCTATGAGGAATTGGCCGAAGGAGTAGAGTTTGCCCACGCAAGAAAGTGTCTTGTCTATGTTGTTCTTAATAGTTTTTTACATGATAAAGACTTAGAGGAGTTACCAGAGTTTTTAGATCTGTTATCTGAGTTGAAAGTTGATGCGGTTATAGTTTCTGATCTTGGCGTGATCACCACCATCAAAAAACAAACTCAATTAGTAGTGCATTTATCGACACAAGCAAGTTGCCTAAACGTGGAGTCTGCCAAACTCTGGCAAGAAATGGGTGTTCAACGCATTGTTCTGGGCCGTGAAGTGACAATCCAAGAGGCCGCCAAAATTAAAAAGGCCACTGGTTTAGAAATTGAAATGTTTGTGCATGGATCAATGTGTATGGCGTTTTCAGGAAATTGTGTGATTTCTAATTATACCCAAGGCAGAGATTCAAATCGTGGTGGTTGTGCACATTCATGTCGTTTTGAATACTCAATTGATTTTCAATCCAAAGATAATGACCACGCCGAAAAAGAGGCCAAGAAGGCCTATTTCATGAGTTCCAAAGATCTCGAGGGCATACGATTGCTTCCCGAATTTATAGAAGCGGGAATTGATTCTCTCAAAGTAGAGGGGAGAAATAAGAGTCATCACTATGCCGGAACAATCTCAAAAGTCTATTCTGAGGCCCTGCGTTTCTACCAAGAGCATGGGCATTTTTTATCTAGCGATATGCTTTCTTGGGAAGAGGAGCTTAGAAAAGTGAGTCATCGCGATTATACAACCGGAAGTTTAAATCAATACGCAGGAGCGGATTCTATTTATAATCAGCGCGAACATGACGAACATGAATTCGTCATATCAGGAATCGTGCTTGAGGCCTTAGAAGGTAAGCATTTACTTGTCGATGTAAAAAGCGCCATTCATCCCGGTGAGGTTTTAGAAGTAATGCCCTTTAAAGGGAAAACGGCTGAACTTCGAGTTGATTTTCTAAAGTCCCTTTCAGGAGTTGATCTAGAAAAATCTAAACCTGGAAGTGTGGTGAAAATCCCCTACATTGCAGGAGCTGAGAAATTTAATATTATTCGCAAGGAGCTCAAGGCGTGAAGCTTGTTACATATATTGATTCCCTTGAACAATTCAATCAGTTTATTCAGCAAAGTAATGTCGATTTAAATTTCGAGGTGATTCTGTCTTGCCAGGAGCTCTCTCGCTATACCAAGACAACTCATGCTGAATTACTTGTTCTACTAAACCTTGCCCAGAAAAATAGAATAGAAGTAGTCCTTGAGTGGGATGTTCTTTATCAAGAAGAAAAATTCGCGGTTGCGTGTGATTTTCTCGATCGGCTCCCCCTTCATGATTTTAAAGCGATTCGTCTTCAAGATCCAGGAGCGGTTCATTATATAAAAACCAAGTATTCCTGGTTACCCATCCAGCTTATTTTAGAAAATGGGAATCATAATCTTGTCGGTCTTTTAAAGTGGAGTGAATACTTAGGATCGCAGTGTGAACGACTGGTCCTCTCCAATGAACTTTCGAAAGAAATGTTAAAGCAATATGCAACGACTCTCAAAGTCCCCTTAGAGGTTTTATGTTTCGGGCGTATTTTGCTTTTTTATGCTCCCCGCTTTCTTTTGTCTCCACTAGATAAAGAAAGGGAGATTAAGTCTTATCTGGAGGCCAGTGGTTCGAGTGAAGAAAGTCCACATTCTGGTTTTCCTATTATTGAAAATCGTCATGGAACTTTTATGTTCAATGTAAAAGATCTTTATCTCCTGGATCATTTAGACGAATTAGAGAGCATAGGCATAGGTCATGCGCGAGTAGATTTGCGCTTTGATCAATATTTTAAGCAGCATTTATCGGCAGTCATCGATTTATTTTCTAAAAGACAACTTGAAAGTGAACTTAATTTAAAAAGTGGTGGAGTAAGGCCATTTATTAAAGGCTTTTATAATGTGAACAAAACGGATGTGCTCTTTACTAAGTTAAAGAATAAACGAACTCAAAGACGAGATCAGTTTTACATTGGTGAAGTGGTTGATGTCGAGCGTGATTCTCAAATCGCCTTATTGGTCAAAACAGATCATTGGTCGACAATAAAAGATCAGTCACTGAAATTGATTACCCCAGAAGGAAAAGAAAAAGTAGTCATTCCTCATTGGGTGAAAACATCTCAAGGGACCGAAATCTTAACGGCCAAAAAGCACGATTTAATCTTAATTCCTTATGTAAATGGGGTTACGGTAAAAACTCAAATCTATTTGAATAACCCCACTTAGAATTGGTCAATGATCGTCAATTCTGAATAAGCATCCGTCATTATTTGGAACTTGGTTTTTTTATTCGGATCATTCGAGATTTCTAACTTGGCCGTCCCTTTGGTAATCTCTTTTCTTTTTCCTTGATAAATTTTATAAAGGAAATCATAAAGATTTTGATTGTTGATACCAGAATGAAGATTTGAGATTCTTTTTAGGTCTTGAAGAATTTCAAAAGCAAATCCTAGTGTTGCCACTGCTGCATTTTTTGGGTCATGGAGATCGGATTTTTCAAGATGATAAAAATCGACGATTTTTTGAGGAATATTTTTTATTTGGGTAGGCCCTTGGGAGTTTTGGGCCTGATCAAGTCCATTTCCTTTGGCGATTGAGACAACGACAGGAAGGGCCTCTTTAATCCTATATTTTTTGCTTTCACCAAATTTTGTTTCAACCGCCAAAACGCCATATGAAAAACGAGCTAATTGATTATAAGTATCTGAGTCCATATTATAAAGCTTCATGAGGTTTTCTTTTTCATCTTCAAGAGATTGCATGAACGCTTGCTTGAAATAGGTATAATTTTTATTAATTTTAAATCTGGTCTTAATAAAATAGTTATCTTTTCCAGAATAATTAAACGACTGATAATTCTTTTTTTTGGTCAATGAGTTGAAAGTAAGGGTGTAGCTATTAATGGCAAAGTTGTGCTCGCTTGGGTTTGACGGTAAAATATAAACCCGGTCACCATCTTCTAAATCTAAATCATTCTTTAAAACGTCAAAAAAGCTTAGATCTTTATTATAGAGATTGTGGCGGTTTTCAATATAGTAAATTCCGGCCCCTCCAATGTTTTTACGGTCATCCAGGTTAAGAGAGTACGAGATAGTTGATAGGAGCTGTGCTTGGTTGTATAGGGAGAGTGTTTTGTTATTCTTGTCTATGACTGCATAATTTTGGTCATTGATAATTTGATGATAGTGATGAATGGCATCGAGACCTTCGAGAAAATTTCTTTTAAAGAGGACATTGCCTGATAGCCCATCTCTGTCATCAGACAATTCGTTAGGGTATTGTGTTTTGATTTCTTCGGGAGTAAAGACTGGGAGATTGAGAATTAATTTATTTTGAAAAGTGACTTTATTCTCTGAGAATTGCAAATCCTCTGAATAGGCGTAAAAGCGATTAGACAAATCATTAATGTCGCTCAGAGACGGGGACTTCACTGTTTTTCCTAATTTTTCAATCAGGTTTTCGGCCGTTTCGTAGTTCATTCTTTTTTTATTTTTGCGGGCCCCCGTGAGATTGGCGACACTCGCTGAGAAATTAAACTTTGTTCTTTGAGTATTTTGGAGCCTGTCTGTATGGTGCATAAGCCACAAAACAGCAATTTCTTCTTCCGTAAATATTTTCTCTTCAAATGTATTAATGAAAACTAAAATCAAGGCCGAAGAACTGTTCTTAAAGCGTTTGTTGATATTCCAGTAATTGCTATTTTGGGCCAATTGAATGAATGCGGGATAACTATTATCAAGGGCAAATTGAGTGAATTTCTTTTTATAAAGAGCAAATTCTCTGTCGGTAAGAGAACTAAAGCGCTCTGAGGAAAATTCCTCTAATGTATTGTATCCTATTTTGTTGAGGAAATGGGCGGTTTTAAGAATGCTTAATTGATAGGTTTCAGAGAGGATATTTTCTTTTTGTTCACTAGAGTCTTCTCGATCTAGTTTGGTTTGTCCTGCAAAGCTCACGTTTATTAGAAATAAAATAAATAAGATTATTTTCATCGATTGGCCTTCTTTTATTGATTGCTCTTATAGGAATACCAATTCTTGGATAAATCTCAAGAGCTTTAGGTATAAATTATAGGGATTAATTACTTTAATTAGCGCTTTAAAGGAAAAAAGGGCCTTGTTTTATTTTTTTTGAAGCTCTTCTATTCTATTGGCCACTCTTTGAGCATCGGTAATGGGATCGACATCTTTTGAGATATCACGCACGATAAGCTCAGGATCAATGATATAGGTCCATCTTTTGGAATAGTTCACCACGGCCATTTTGGCATCATAAAGTTTAGTAACTTCAGCCTTTTCGTCTGCGAGTAGAGTAAAATTGAGATTGTGATTTTTAGCGAATTCGGCCTGCTCTTTGACGGAGTTGGTGCTAATTCCAAAGACTTCTGCTTTGAGGGCTCGAATTTTTTTTATATTATCGCGAAAACTACAGGCCTGTTTAGTGCAACCTGGTGTTTCGGCCTTTGGGAAAAAATAAAGGACAGTCCAGCTTCCTTTTCGGGAGTTAAGATCAAAGAGAGTTCCCTCTTGAGTCATCACTTTAAATGGTTTCGCTGGCCCATTGATTTTGATTTCTTCAGCGGCCTTTGCCAGCGGAGAGAGAAGGGATAAGAGAAAAATAAGTTTTAATATTTTCGTCATGATCTGATAATATGTTGAAAATTAGGTGCCATCAACCAATTTGTGTCGCAATTGCGACACAAATTGGTTGATGGCACCCTTCGAGGAAGTAAAAATGAATGGTGTGTTGACATTGATACCGACGCCTCTTTCTGAAGATGGGGTTCTTGAGCCAGTGGCCTTTGGGATTTTGGAAAAGGCGGCAACGCTTCATAGGGAAACTTCAGTTTTCGTGATTGAGGACTTAAGACCAGGGCGCAGGCGATGGTTGCAATTTAAATTACCTCGAGTCGTGGTGGATGAATTTGTCTTGTATAACGAGCATACTGCAGCAAATGTTTCTAAGGACCTTGTTTTGGAATTGAAGTCGGGAAAAAATGTGTTTTTAATGAGTGATGGGGGACTTCCTGCTTTTTATGACCCGGGAATTGAGTTAGTGAGAATGTGTCACCAGCAGCAAATTCGTGTGACTTCTACTCCTTTTTGCAACTCTGTCGTATTAGCTTTAGCTCTGTCTGGTTTCTCTCATAAAAAATTTTGGTTTGAAGGATTTTTGCCTCTGGAAAATACTGAGCGCTTAGCTGTGCTTAAAAAGGCCATTGGGGCAAAGCATACAAGTATTATGATGGACACACCTTACAGGTTAAAGCGCGTTTTAGAAGAACTGAGTGAAGTGGGAGTGGGTTCAAAAAAGATATTTGTCGCTCTTGATCTCAATAATCAGAGCGAAGAGCTCCTCTTGGGAAGTCCCACAGAGCTTTTAGGGCGCATAAAGGAGTTCAAAAGAGAGTTTATCCTGATTGTTTCCGAGTAAATACAGATACTTGGTTCGTTAAAAAGACATGACGGCCCACTGTGTTCATGATAATAAAGTCATCTATGCAAGACATTTCACAAGAGCACAGGAAAAAAGATCATATCGATCTGGCACGAAAGGCCCAGACGAGTCGAGTTTTAGTTGATAATCGCTTTTTTTATGAACCTCTGATGTCGGCCCACCCAACAGACGATTGTGATATTGGGACTTCTTTTCTTGGCAAAAAACTTAAGGCCCCCTTTTGGGTTTCAAGTATGACCGGAGGAGTGGGCGAGGCCCGACATATCAATCAAAATTTAGCACGAGTCGCTCGAGAATTTGGATTGGGAATGGGGTTGGGTTCTTGTCGGGTTTTATTAGACGATCAGATAGATGATCAAAAAAAGAAAATGTATTTTGAAGATTTTAATCTTCGTCCCATTATTGGAGCTGATTTACCCTTGTTCGCCAATTTGGGAATTGCCCAGGTAGAGGCCCTTTTATTTTCAGGTGATTGGCAAAAAATAACAGATCTGCTGGGCGCACTTGAAGCAGATGGAATAATCGTTCATATTAATCCACTTCAGGAGTGGTTTCAGCCCGAAGGAGATCGTTTCAAGTATTCGCCAATAGAGACTCTAAGCCTGCTTTGCTCGAAGATTTCGACAAAAATAATCGTTAAAGAAGTTGGCCAAGGAATGGGGCCCCGTAGTCTTAAGGCCTTGCTTGATTTACCAATTGCGGCCCTTGAGCTTGCGGCCTTTGGGGGAACAAATTTTGCTCGTCTAGAGCAAATGAGAAATCCCTCTCAAGCAAGCTGGATGCAATCCCTTAGTCTCATCGGTCACACCGCACCTGAAATGATTCAATTTTTAAATGACCTTTTAGAAAAAAATCCTAGTTATAAACAAAAAGAAATCATTATTTCAGGTGGCATTGAAAATGCTCTCGATGGTTTTAACTTAATGCAAAAATGTCATTACTCTTCTGTCATAGGACAGGCAAAAAACTTTTTAGCTCATGCTGAAAACTATGATGATCTTATGCACTTTGTTCGCTCAGAGATCGCAGGTTTTAAAATTGCAAAAACATATTTAGAGATAAAAACTCAGGAGTGCAGAGAGTGACAACGCCAATGAACGGATTTTCTAAACTCACCAAGTTTGAAAAAATTGACCTTGTTGTGAAAAATTATTTTTCTGATTCCGAAGCTGCTCGCTTGCAGTTTAAAAAATATTGGCATGATGATGAAAGTATTCAGAAGACATTGGATGAGTTTAGCGAAAATACCCTGACAAATTTTCTTTTTCCCTTAGGGGTTGTACCTAATCTTTTAATGAATGGAAAACTTCTGTGTGTCCCAATGGTCATTGAAGAGAGCTCTGTTGTTGCCGCTTCTGCACGTTCGGCCAATTTTTGGTTAAGTCGTGGAGGCTTTAAGGCGCAGGTTATTTCGACTATTAAAACAGGGCAAGTGCATTTTATTTGGCATGGAAAGACGTCGACCTTAGAGCGTTATTTTTCTTCTATTAAGGAAGAGCTCATACAAGAGACAAGCATTTTGACAGAGAATATGCAAAAGCGCGGAGGAGGAATGCTCTCGCTTGCGCTCATAGATAGAACGGCCGATGAGCCTGGTTACTATCAGCTCTATGCTGAGTTTGAGACATGTGATGCCATGGGGGCCAATTTTATTAATTCTGTTTTAGAAGTTATTGCAAAAACTTTTAAAGATAAGGTGTCCCAAGCAGGATGCTTTAGTGCAGAAGAGAAAAATGTCCAAATCATTATGGCCATTTTGTCTAATTACACACCTGAGTGTTTAGTGCGTGCAAGTGTTGAGTGTCCAATTGCAGACTTGGCCGACAATAGTCTGGGAATGTCCGCCCAAGAGTTTGCCGAAAAATTTGCTCAAGCGATTCGAATTTCTAAGATCGATGTGACCCGCGCCACCACTCACAATAAAGGGATTTTTAATGGGATTGATGCCGTGGTTGTGGCCACAGGAAATGACTATCGCGCTGTCGAAGCTTGTGGCCATGCCTATGCGGCCCGAGATGGTGTTTATAGAGGATTAAGTGATGTTGATTTGGCCCGTGATCATTTTAAAATGACTCTCGAAATTCCTCTGTCCGTAGGTACAGTTGGAGGATTGACTTCATTGCATCCTCTTTCGAGATTATCTCTTGATATGCTTGGGCGACCGAACGCCAAAGAGTTGATGGAAATCATTGCCTGTGTAGGACTGGCCCAAAATTTTGCGGCCGTACGATCTCTGGTGACGAGTGGTATTCAAAAAGGACATATGAAAATGCATTTAATGAATATCCTGAATCATCTCGAGGCCGATGAAGTTGAGCGGGCGGCCGCCAAAACGCATTTTGAAAATGAAATCATCTCTTTTAAATCAGTCAGGGAATTTATTTCACAACTTAGGAATTATGTTTAATGAATGAGTTTAATTTAAATCAGATTAATAGTGAGCTTAAGAAATTACCACCAGAGAAGAATCAATATTTTTTTGGCCATGGAAAATTACTTCTTTCTGGCGAGTATTTTGTTCTCGATGGGGCCCTCTCCTTGGCCCTTCCGACCAAAGTAGGGCAATCACTTTCGGTTAAATATTCAGCTTCTTTTTCACCAACACTTAGTTGGAAGTCGTATGATGTGCATGGGAATTGCTGGTTTGATAGCAAGTTTGAATTTTGGCATTTTAAATGTCTGGATGAGTCTCCGAGCGAAGAGGCCCTCTTTCTTCAAAAAATTCTTGGTCAAGTTCGCAAACAAAATTCTCATTTTCTGCGCGATGATGTCGATGTAAAAGTTGAAACGCGCTTAGGTTTTCCACTGGACTGGGGCCTAGGAAGCAGTTCATCTTTGATATATAATATTGCTCAATGGGCCTATATTTCTCCATTCGAGCTGTTGTTTAAAACCCATGGAGGATCGGGGTATGATATTGCCTGTGCACAGTCTGATGGGCCAATTGCCTATAAGAAAATGACGACTGGTCCGCATTGGTCACCCATTTATTTTTATCCAAGTTTTCGGGAGAATCTTTATTTTGTTTATCTTGGAAAAAAGCAAAATTCTCGCGAGGCCATAAAAGATTATACAAAAAAACGCCCCTTCTCTCAAAATCTCACTGCTAAAATTACAGAATTAACTCAAGACTTTCTAAGCTCCCAAACACTGAAACAGTTTCAAAGCGCCATGACAACTCATGAGCAAGTTGTGGCCGAAGCTTTAGGCATGACTCCTGTGAAGGAGAAGTTTTTTTCAGATTTCGAGGGGGCCATAAAATCACTTGGTGCATGGGGGGGAGATTTCGCCATGGTGGCCAGTGAGCAGAGTTTTTCACAAGTAAAAAACTATTTTTCGCAAAAGGGATTAGAGGTCGTTTATCGTTATGACGATTTGATATCTGCACCAATAGAGGTTACTTCTAAAGACTCAATTAAAATGGGATTTTCCAACCACCTTATCCATTAATCTTATGAATTCAAAATTAATTAAAAAAGTCCAATGGAGTGCTCCTTCAAATATTGCCTTAGTTAAGTATTGGGGAAAATGGGGAGAGCAATTACCTCAAAATCCCTCTCTTAGTTTTACCCTTAAGCACTCTCTGACGACGATGTCTATTGAGGTTTACGATTTGGGGGCCGGTGAAATTGAATTTATTTTTGAAGGTAAATTACATTCTCAATTTCAAGGAAAAATTAAAAAGTTCACAGAGAGTATAGAAGAGAGATTTCCCTGGCTCAAAAATCATCGTTTTAAAATTGAATCAAGCAATACATTTCCACACTCTTCTGGGATTGCTTCTTCTGCTTCTTCTATGAGTGCCCTTTGCCTTTGTTTACTCTCAATTGATGAAGAGATAACTGGACGAGTTCTTGAAGGTGACGTTTTTTTACAAGAGGCATCCCAACTTGCTCGTCTTGCCTCAGGTTCCGCAAGCCGTTCTGTTTATAAAACAATGGCATCGTGGGGTGAGAGTTCGGCCATTTTACAAAGTTCAAATCTATATGCGAGTCCTTTTGAAGGGCTTCATCCCATTTTTCAGGATTATTGTGACAGTATACTTATCGTTGATGATAAAGAAAAATCAGTTTCAAGTAGAGCTGGACACTCCTTGATGGAGAATCATCCCTTTAGACAGGTTCGTTTTGAAGTTGCTAGAGAAAATATGGGCCACTTAGTGAACGCCCTTAAAAGCGGGGAGCTCAATGACTTTATTCGAATCGTCGAAGAAGAGGCGTTAACTCTTCATGCTTTAATGATGACTTCACGTCCTTCTTATATTCTTTTGCGTCCAGAGAGTCTTTTTCTGATGAATGAAATAAAATTATTTAGAGAAAAAGAACAAATTCCTGCTTGCTTTACCATTGATGCTGGCCCTAATATTCATCTCCTTTACCCAAAAGCACATGCTGGTATTATCCGCCATTGGATTGAGACAACACTTACTCAATCGATAATAGGGTTGAAGTGGATTCACGATGAGGTGGGAGCTGGTCCCATAAGATATAGATAAACTGATGATTGATAAAAATGCCGAAAAAAAATTTTACTCTAAAATAATTCTCTTTGGTGAATACAGCGTTATACAAAACTCTAAGGCCCTTCTCATTCCTTATTCTCTTTTTGAAGGAAAGTTAACCTTTAGACGAGATAATACGACAACTATTGACCCTGAGTTAAAGGCCTTCTCTCTTTATTTACGTCAACTCATAGATACGAATCAATTGATTTTTCAATTTGATCATACGTCATTTGATTTTGATATTTCCCAAGGTTTGTTTTTTGATTCGACAATCCCTCAAGGATACGGAGTAGGTAGTTCCGGGGCCCTGGTGGCCGCGATTTATGATCGTTATGAGCAAGAAGGACTCGAGCGGGAAAATATTCTTCGATTAAAAAATATTTTTTCACAAATGGAGTCTCATTTTCATGGCGCGAGCTCTGGAGTTGATCCTTTGATTAGTTATCTTAACTCACCAATACTGATCCAAGGAAAAAGTGAATTAGGGACTGTATCCATTCCTCAGTTTACCAAGGGAGTAGGTGGGCTATTTCTTTTAAATACCAAACGCTCAAGAAAGACAGAACCACTTGTGAATTTATTTTTAGAAAAATCTCGAAATGAACATTTTTATAATCTTTGTGAAGATGTATTGAAGCCAATTACAAATGATTGTATTGATAATTTTTTGAATGTGAATACAGATTTGCTCTTAAGGAATTTTAAGTTACTTTCTGCTTTTCAACATGAGCACTTCTCGCCCATGATTCCTAAACTTTATAGAGATTTATGGAGTGAGGGCCTTGTGACAAATGATTATTCTCTCAAGTTGTGTGGGGCCGGCGGAGGCGGATTTCTTATGGGAATAACGAGTGATTTCCAAAAAGTAAAACGCGTTCTAGCGGCCCATGAGTTGAGAATGCTAATTAGTTTTTAGTTTCGTGATTCAGATTTATACCTTTAAATTCAGCAACACTCATAAAACCACTTTCTTTGGTATAATCTTTTGAGTTAACGACAGCATTAAAGAGGTTTTTTTCAAGTTCTAATTCTTCCACATTTTTAGGTCGATGAATATCGAGCAACCCTCTCTTTGCCTGTATGCGTGCAATAGGGGCCTGATTAAAGATGTTGGCCATAATTGTACTGGCCTCTAAATCATATTCGCAATGGCCTCCAAGGGCATGAAGACTTTCTTTTTGGAACTCTCTTCCCGATAATAAAAGAGAGCGTAAAACATTTTGATTAAGATAAGAGCGTAGGAAAGAAAAGAGCCCGCATGTTGGAGTGAGGCCCAAGGAGAGATGATTTAAGCAATAAATGGCGTCACTTTTAGCGATTCTGATATCGGCGGCCAAAGCTAGTTCGAGACCAACTCCACGAGTGCCTTTTTTCATATCAACCACAACCGTTTGTGGTAAGCACATAAGTGATTGGGCGATGGTACTTAATTTTTGAAAGAGATTTTTTAATTCATCTTCGGAAAGAAGGCGTAATTCTGTTACATCAAAGCCTTGAATAAATTCTTCACCAAAGCTAGTGATAGAAAGGCCTTGAACTTCAGTATGGGCCGCAAGCCAAGTAAGAATAGACTCAAGTTCATTTAAAGTGTGAGCATTCAGATAATTTTTTCTAAATTTTATTTCCAAGGATTTTGTAGGGATTAAAAGTGTAGAAGTAAAAGTATCGTAGCTAAAAACGGGAACTCGAGTGAGTGCTTTCATTAAACCTTCCTTGGTAATTGAACACTTAAAATAACAGGGAGGAATCCTTTCTTCCCTTAGGACTATTGTTTCAATATTTAAAAATGACTGTCAAGCTTCGTAGTAAAGAAAAACTGAATACTCAGACTAAAGAGCTGATTTTTTATCGTGACAATCTTCCAGAAACCGTTCGGCCCTGATTGCCGCCTGACAACCAGATCCTGCCGCCGAAATGGCCTGACGATAATAAGGGTCTTGAACATCACCGCAAGCAAAGACGCCGGCCACACTGGTATCAGGGTGAGATCCTTGGGTTTTGATATAGCCATGGTCGTCCAAGGCAAGTTGGCCTTTAAGGAATTTCGTATTGGGTTCATGGCCGATGCCTAAAAAGAAACCATCTGTAATGCGCTTAGAAATTTCGTTTGTTTGATTGTTTTTAACAACAAGTCCTGTAACACCGGTTTCATTAAAAAGGATCTCTTGAACTTCTGTGTTCCAGACAACTTCGATTTTAGGATTATTAAACGTCCTCTCTTGCATCGGTTTACTGGCCCTAAAGCTCTCTTTTCTATGCACTAAATAAACTTTCTCTGCAAAGCGAGTCAGAAAATTGGCCTCTTCAAGGGCCGTGTCTCCTCCACCAACGACATGGACAACTCTGTTGCGATAGAAGAAGCCATCGCAAGTTGCACAGGCGGAAACGCCCTTGCCAATAAGTTGCATTTCGTTTGCAAGCCCCAAGTATTTAGCTGATGCCCCTGTCGAGATGATGAGGGTTTCGGCCAAAAATTCTTGACCATTTTCACATTTAACATGGAATGGACGCTTACTTAAATCGACATCAGTAACTTTTGTCGATAGAAATTCAGTTCCAAAACGCTTCACTTGCGCTTGCATTTTGCTCATGAGCTCTGGGCCCATAATACCTTCTGGGAATCCAGGGAAGTTTTCAACATCGGTGGTTGTTGTTAATTGTCCGCCAGGCTCATGTCCCTCTATTACAATAGGGTTTAGTCCTGCTCTTGAAGTATAAAGGGCCGCAGTGTAGCCTGCTGGTCCTGAACCAATAATGATAACTTGTTTAGTTTCCATGGGTTGGTAAATCCTTGTGCTGAATTCAAGTTCGTAAATCGTTTTACTCAGTTAATGCTTTAAAGGCAGCATCCTCTTCTTCTTTCATTTTGACTTTGACTTTGATTTCTGTTGGGCGATCGTCTTTTTCTGGGTGCATCTGGTAGTAGGCAGAAACCGTTGTTAATTCACCTGGGTTTTTAGCCTCATCTGTCGTCTTAAAAACTTCGCCAGTGATCGTGCACTCATATTTATAAATTTTCTTAATCTTTTTCTTCATCATTTTCATTAAATGTCCTTTGGCCTTTGATAGGGAATAAATTACCCTTAGTTATAGAAAAATAATTGCACTGAAGCAAGGATTTCCCTCATCTGTGCAGAGCGTTTTAGCATGATAAACTAAAGAGACTATGAAATTTTTAAGATTACTTATAACTCCATTGATCTTGGGCCTTTTGGCCGGGCAGGGCCATGCGGCCTCTTTAGATGAAGTGACTCTGGAGGCGGTGAGCACTTCCTCACATAGTTTAGTGTTAGATCGCGGATCGTTAGAGAATTACACGGAAGGATTAGTCGGTCGATTTTTTGTTCAAGTGGGTGAAATTCATCATCCTAAAATATTTTTAGTAGGAGAGGGAAGGCTCGTTAAGAGTTTTCCTAAAAAGTCGTATTGGTATTTACAAAAAATTTATCTGCCAAAACTCATCGCACATGATGCTCGCCTTTTAGTTTTAACTACAACAGATGTGAGTCAAGGAAGACCCTTTCAGCAAAAGCAACGGCATGTGCTTTTGCCCAGCGAGGAGTATAGCAGTGTAGAAGACTACTTGGGGGAAAATACAAATAATGTTCCGGACAGATTAATTCAGGATTTAGATTCCTATGAATTAAGTGATGAGCTTTTTGAGTCCAAGCTTGCAAATAAAACTTATAATGCCGATCAATTGATTCAAACTTATGAAGTACTCAAGAAAAAATCTGGTCAACATTTTAGTGATCAGTATCAAGATGACACAGAAGAGCTTTTTTATGTAGGTCCACAGGTTGTGAATTTGGCCGATCTAAAAAAAGAGGAAGATCGGAAATTGCTCGAGTCTTTATCACTTGGAATGGTGAAGAAAGTAAATGCTCAAAGATACGCTCTTTCCAATGGACTTTATAAAAATCAGAAAAAAGCACCGGGCCAGCGTGATATCAATGATCAAATCACAATGAGTTCTGTCTATGAGACTAAAAAAGAAGAGAAACGTGCGCGCACAGTGATTGCCCCAAAGGCGATTGCAAAATATAAGCGAGATGGACAGGGTTGGTCCGAAGATATGGATGATGAAGCTCTTCGGCGTTATTTTATAGAAACTGGGCTTGAGCAAGAAAAGCGCAGGAGAGATTTTGCCTTAAATGAATTAGAAGGCAATGAAATACTCTTTCATTACACAGGTTCCTTATCGGATCATTCAACAAGCTCAGATAACAATTATAGAAATCTTGGTTACTCGCTTTCTCTCAGTTATGACCTTCATCTCTCGAGAACATCTAAAGATCTAAAAAATTGGTCTTTACAGTTTTCAGTTGAAAGAGGTGTCTCTGATTATGATCTTGGTGGCCAAAATGCCAGGGGACAGGAAGGAAGTTTTGGCGGGATGGTTAACTATTATTTTATCAATAATCCCCTTACTCTTAATTCTGTTATCTTGTTAGGTGGTTTGGGGATTAAGGCCGGTTCTGTCGATATGGGGAATCAGACCCTTTCAAAAGGGTATTCCTATCAACAACTCACCCTTCCTAGTGCCCAGTTGATGATGAAATATCGTTTTCGCAGTGGGGATTTAACGGAAGACACTGTAAATGTAGGGACAAGTTTCAACTTTGGGTTGAGTTTTGATCGAAAAAGATTGAGTGTCATTGATAATTTGTCCGACAATATCGGTGGAAAATTTTACGTGAGCGATTTAAAATATATTGTAGGTTTAGGTTTTTATTTTTAGGGATGAATTTTTATGTTGAAGTCGTTAGTCTTTTTTTCAAGTATTATATTGTTCAATACCCTTCATGCACTTGAAATAGATGAAAAATTAACTTTACGATTTTTGAAAGTCTCTTCGAGTAAAAAAACGATTCTCATCAATCGAGGAGCAGAAGATGGCCTGGCAGTAGGGGATCATGCCAAGTTTTTTCGCACTACTGGGGTCATTGCCAGGGGAGTGGTTGAGAAAATTTCACCTTCTCGCTCAATTTGGTCACTTTATCGCATTGTGGATTCTGCTGAAATTGAAAATGACCTCGTTCTTAATTTAAAAATTGCCTCTCCTGTGAAAATCACGGTTGATCCCAGCAAAAGCATGAAAGACTCTGGCGAAGAAGAAGGCACAGAGATCATGGATATTAATGCACCGGAGACAAGTGAAGCGGGGTTGGCAGGTGATGTTACAGAGTCTGAGAAAAAAGAACTTGAAGACCTGCAAGGGGATGAAGAAGGGGTTGTTGGGAAAGCATCTAAAGATGGCCTTGCTCAGAATAAACTAAAGAAAAATAATAAGAAGAAAAAAGAAGAGCTAATGGAAGAAGTTCTGCCTAACGATTTTTCCTTCAGAAAGGCCTGGGAGTTTTGGGGAACTTTTTATGTAAACTCTCTCTCTGGAACTCAAGAGAGCTCAACTGCTGGAGTTAATACGGCCTCAACGGCAACGGTGGGATCGACAATTGATTTCTCCGCAGGCATTGAACATTACTTTTTAAAAGGAAACGACTTTTTTAAAGAGACTTCTTTAATGCTTTTTTTGCATAAGCGCACGATTGAAACGGGACAAGATTTGAAATTAACTAGTGATTGGATGGAGTATGGAGTTGGTTTTAATTACCATTTTTACAATCCGCCCTTTTCGGTGGGAAGGCCTATTGCTTTTGTGAGTTTTGATGGGGGCTTTGGCAATACCAACCTTATCGCAGCAGAAGCTTCAAGCGGAACAGAAGTAAGTGTAAAAGGCACAAATACTTTTTTCTCATTGGGGCTTGGAGCGAAATATTTCCTGCAAAATGGTTTTGGTGCACGTGCCCTTCTAGATTATTATAGCTCCAGTGAAAGTTATGATTATCCAAGCGAAGTCACGGTTAAAAGAACACTCGCGGGGCCACGTATTCAATTGGGAGTCTCTTACCGTTTTTAGTCTAAAAGTTTTTAATATCCTCTTCTGTGATTGGAAAAAATTTTTTCAGGGTCGGTAAATGACTTAAAAAATAGTCATTGAAATCGAGATGAGGTGATCTAAGATTCCATATCGCTCGGCCATGAATACAAAGCCGTCTTCTGACTAAATCTTGAAAATTTTTTGGCATTTCGGTTTCGCAAATCAGGATTAATTCTTCTTCTGATGGGACTTTCCACTTCAGCGGGAAAATGATGGAAGGTTGTCGAAGAGGTTTCAGGGAAAGCGAATTGTTATAAGAGACACCGTATTTATGGCAGATTTCTCGCGTGATATCTTGGCCCATAACTCTAAACGTGGTGTATTTTCCACCTGCGATAACGTAAGTGTCATGCATCGGTTGATAGATTTTATGCTCGCGAGAGGCTTTTCCTAAATCTCCGCCACTTCCCTCTTTGACCAACGGTCTAATACCCGCAAAGCTTGAGAGAATATGAGAGCTTTTCAAGTTGAGATCGGGAAAATAATCATTGAGGGCCTTGAGTAAATATTGGATTTCATCTTGGCCTGGATGGGTATCAAAGTAGTCACCGGAAAAAGTGACTTCCGTTGTCCCAACAAGCACCTGATCACCTTGAGGAATAACAAAAATGACTCTGTTATCACTTTTTCCATCTTCATTTTTTGGGGTCATCACAATTGGATGCAAAAGAGGCAGATCTTTTGCGGAAAACCAAAGATGGGATCCTTTGGAAGGGAGTAGGACATCATTCCAATTATACATAGGTATCTTTTTTAAAAAGCGGTCAGTGAAAGGTCCCAAAGCATAGATGATTTTCTCGGCACTAATTTCATAAGTGGTCTGGGTTAAGAGATTTTTACAAAGAATAGTGTTGTGGCCATTTTCTTTTTTTACATTTAGGACTTCTGTATGATTGACGGCACTCGCATTTTTTTCCTTGAGGGCATCAAAGATGACTTCAAGGGTGATTTTCGCATCATCCATAATCGCATCATAATAAACACCTGCTCCTTTTAAACCAAGAGATCTTAAATGAGGAATATCTGTGAGAACTTCATCTCTAGACTTCATTTGGAAAGGAGAGTTTTTAAAACTTGATAAAAAATCATACAGAAATAATCCAACACGGATCATCCACATGGGGCGTTTGGAGTCTTGAAAAACAGGTAAGTAAAACGGTGTCTCAAAGGCCAAGTGGGGGAGGAGTTTGAGCCATAAATTCTTTTCGTGGAGCGCTTCGAAAACTAAGGCGAAGTCCATGTTTTCGAGATAGCGAATTCCTCCGTGAAGCATCTTTGAGCTGCGCTCACTGGTTTGAGAAGAAAAATCCATTTTTTCTATCAGGTGAGTTTCTATTCCATGGAGGGCGAGGTCGCGAAATAGACCAGCACCTACGATGCCTCCCCCGATGATGACTGTTTTATAGTGTTTCATGCTTAAGACTCAATTTGGACTACAGCAAGGGTTGCGCTGCAAGTGAGTTGATAACATTTTTGACTCCCATCTGATTTCAAAAAAGGAAGGGGAGTGAGTTGATAAGAGAGACCAAGGATGGCGTTGGCCCTCTCTTTTACCGCTTTATTTTTTAGCTGATCAGCAAGATCTAAAAAAAGATGAGCAAAGGAGCTCGCTTGTGTCTCTTCAAAAAGGGGCATCTCTGGAAAGGGGATTGGGTCAGAGGACCTTTTGTGCTCTTGAATATATCTTTCGCGCTCTAATTCTTCTTCATCAATGATGCTAAATGCTGTTTGTACACCGATATATTTTTTGATGATATACCCAACAAGAGAGGGAGTGGTGGACACAATGATATCTTCCAAGCGAATCTCTTCAGGGCCTAAGATGAAATGTTCTGTTTTATTTTGGTGAAGACTTTCTTTTTTAATAAGTCCTCTCGGATTGATTTCGCCATTTTTCGATGGATGGATTTCGTCGGAGAGACCTATTTCAAGATCGCAATCAAAGCGGCGCAGTTTGTGGGCAAGCACAATTGCGCTGTATTCGCTAATTTGGGGGATGAGCAAGGAGCCAAGCTCAAGCGCTTTGTGAGTGTCTTCTCGGTTGGCCTCATTGATGAGACCAAACTCATTTAAGAGGGTCATGATATCTTCTTTATCTTCATGGTAAATGAGATTTCTAAGAAGAAGACTAAAAGGAGGATTGCCTCCACCAAGAATCTGACCATAGGAGAAATTTTGGGCAAAAGTTTTCACTTCATCAAATTTTTCAGGGGCAAGAGGAGGATCGATAAATGAAGATTCAGTTTCGGAATTTTCCTGGTAAAAGCTAGGGGGATCATCAAAACTTATGGACTCATCCTCTGAGCTGCTTTGATCATCATCGAGAGGCATCTCAGTTGATAAATCAGTCTGGTTAAATTCACCTGCTTCAAAGGGATCATTATTGGTGAATGTTGCCTCATCATCGGAGAAAGAGGGGGGAATATCCTCAGGGGTTTCCTCAAGGCCTTCATCTAAGCCTGTTGGCAGCGGAGGAAGATCTTTTTCTTCTTCCATTTCTAAATCGCCATTTACTTCTGAGAGTGAGTCTATCTCAGTGAGGGGGGCACTTTCAGTATGATTGAATTGCCCCTGAAGGTCCTCGAGAATAGATTCAAGTTGAGGATCTTCCTCATGGAGGAATTCCGAAAGATCCTCAATTCTGGTTAGGTCATGGCGATTTTCATCGTCGTCGTTGTCACTGCCTTGGCCCATTTAAACGTCCACTCCGTGACATTGTTTATATTTTTTTCCAGAGCCACATGGACAAGCATCATTTCGTCCAACTCTTGGGTTTCCTCTTTTTATCGCCTGGGCCTCTTCTTTTATGGTTTCGGCCTCAAGTCTTTTTTTATGGGCCTCTAGTTGGGACTCGAGTTCTTCTTGATGACGTTTTTGAAGTTCTTCTATTTCTTCTTTAGTATAGAGTCTAACCGTAAAGAGGTTAGTGACGATCGAGCGCTTAACTTCCCCTTTCATTGTTTCAAAAAGAGCAAACGATTCCTTTTTATATTCAGTCAATGGATCTTTTTGGGCATAAGCGCGAAGATTAATTCCTTCTTTGATATGATCCATTTGTAAAAGATGGTCTTTCCAGTGTTGATCAAAAGCAGAAAGAAGTATTTCTCTAAGGGCATACTTTACTTGCTCAGGATCATACTGAGAGAACTTCTTTTCAATGAGTTTTTTTGCGACATCACCAAAATAATGTTCAACCTCAGCGTCGTAATCTTTCATGCATTCTGAAAGATTAATAGTGTAATCAGTATTAAAAGCGCTCTTAAAACCTGCCGTCATCGCCGTCCAGTCCCAAGACTCAAGGGCGACTTTCTTTTCAGGTCGGTAACCCTCTAAGAGTTCAACCGCGATATCTTCAATCATCTCCCCTACAAAACCGTGGTTATCTTGATCATTTAAAATATCTCGTCGAATTTTATAGATGATTCTTCTTTGTTCATTCATGACGTTATCGTATTCGAGTAAGTGTTTACGAATATCAAAATTGTGCGCCTCAACCTTTTTTTGAGCCTTGGCAATGGCATTGGAAATCATTTTGTGCTCAATGGGCTCGTCTTCTTTCATTCCAAGAGTGTTCATGAGTCCAGAAATTTTATCTGAACCAAAAATTCTCATTAAATCATCTTCAAGTGAAAGAAAAAATTTTGAGTTCCCTGGATCTCCTTGTCTTCCAGATCGACCGCGAAGTTGGTTGTCGATTCGTCGAGATTCATGGCGTTCTGTCCCTAGGATATAGAGTCCACCGGCCGCTTTTGTCTCTGGAGTAAGTTTAATATCAGTTCCACGACCGGCCATGTTGGTGGCAATTGTAACCGCTCCTGGTTGTCCGGCATTTTTGATAATTTCAGCTTCACGCTCATGTTGTTTTGCATTTAAAACCTCATGAGGAATGCCTTCATTTTTGAGGTAGTTGGAAATAAGCTCCGAAGTTTCGATAGCGATTGTCCCGACCAGAACAGGTTGTCCTTTAGCGTGAAGGGTCTTGATGAGTTCTGCTACGGCCTTGTATTTTGCCGCTTTGTTTTTGTAAATGATGTCGGCTTCATCCAATCTCTTCATAGGAAGGTTCGTTGGTATAACGACAACATCAAGGTTGTAAATCTTTTGAAATTCCTCAGCCTCAGTATCGGCCGTTCCGGTCATCCCAGCTAATTTCTTATAGAGCTTAAAATAGTTTTGGAACGTAATTGAAGCGAGTGTCTGGTTCTCGGATTTTATCTGTACGCCTTCTTTGGCCTCAACCGATTGATGGAGTCCATCAGACCATCTTGAACCCTCTTTTAAGCGGCCAGTAAACTCGTCAACGATTATAATTTGACCATCGCGATTGACGTAGTCGACATCAATTTTAAATAAAGCGTGGGCCTTCAGAGATTGGTTCAAATGGTGAAGCAAGTTAGAGTGTTCAATGTTGAATAGGTTTTCCAATTTTAGGATTTCTTGGACCATAATGATCCCATCATCCGAGAACATGGCCGTGCGGGCCTTTTCGTCAATTGTGTAATGAACTCCTTTGGTGAGTTTAGGGATGATATCATTGGCCACGTAATAAAGTGAAGGGTCCCCTTCAGACGGACCAGAAATGAGCAGAGGCGTTCTGGCCTCATCAATAAGAATGGAGTCAACTTCATCAACAATACAAAAATGATGGGCCCGTTGAACGTATTCTTCAAGTGAGAATTTCATGTTATCGCGAAGGTAGTCAAAAGCGAACTCGTTATTCGTTCCATAGGTGATATCTGCTCGGTAGGCCACTTGTCTTTCTTCATCCGAGATTTGGGAGAGAATACATCCCACAGAGAGACCTAGCCAATTGTAGAGAACTCCCATTTCTAAAGCATCTCTCTTTGCAAGATAATCATTAACAGTGACGACGTGAGCGCCTTTGCCTTCAAGTGCTACGAGATAAAGGGGAAGTGTGGCCGTTAAAGTTTTACCTTCTCCTGTTTTCATTTCAGAAATAGAACCATTATAGAGAGCGATTCCCCCCATCAATTGTACGTCAAAGTGGCGCATACCGAGAACGCGTTTTGAGGCCTCTCTGATTGTTGCGAAGGCTTCTGGAAGAAGTTCAGCTGTCGTTGCCCCTTGAGCAATGCGCTCTTTTAGTTTTGGCGTTTGAGCTTTAAGTTCTTCATCGCTCAATTGTTGCATTTGAGGCTCAAGAGCATTAATTTGCTCCACAAAAGGCTTTAATTTTTTAAGATCGCGATCGTACTTGGTACCAAAAATAAATTGTAAAGGGTTCATGCTTATTAGCTCCTCAATTCTTTTAAAAACATATTTTTTAGATCATCTAATTTAAAACATAATAAAGGGGATCGACCGGCGTCCCATTGACTCGAACTTCGTAGTGAACGTGAGGACCTGTCGAGTAACCCGTGTTACCAACAGTTGCAATTTTATCTCCACGAGTAATTTTCTGACCTTTTTTAACAGATAACGAAGAAGCGTGGCCAAAAATTGTTTCAACTCCATAACCATGATCGATTTGGACAAAATTTCCAAATCCTGGTTTTGCTCCAGAGAATGTGATGACTCCATCAGCAGGGGCCACGATAGGAGTGCCTGTTGGGGCCCCTATATCTAGACCTTCATGCATTTTAATTCTTCCAGCATAGGGACTCATCCGAGGCCCATAATTTGAAGTGAGGTGGCCATTGGCCGGCATGAGGGTTGGAGTGGAGCGAAGAAAAGACTCTTTATCAAGAAGGTGCTGATCAAGCTCGTGAATATTTACTTCAACATCTTTTAAAAAGCCAACAACCACATCATATTTATAATCAAATTCAGCATAGAGAGAGGCCATAGATAAACTTTGACGAGTGAGAAATGTCCAATCCTTACTGTAGCTAATGGCACTATCGAGGGCAAAGGAGTTTGCGATTTTTTCTTCGTAGAGTTTTTTTGTTTCTAGATATTTTTTATCATCTTCGAATTGAGCGAGTTTCTCATTGGTTTTTTTGGGCAATGATTTAAAAATGAGAATTTTAGATCCTGGTGTATAGTCACGATCGGGCTCTGCGATTCCATTAGAGCTGACTTTTTCAGGAAATCCAGAAAGAGAGGAAGGGCCGCTGTCAACAGTTGTAGCTTTAATGGCCTCAAGCCCAGTGATAGATCTCAACTTCCTTTCGAAGACATTGACGCGTTCAAGATCCTCAGTGATAGAGTTCAGTTTCATTTGAAAGAGTTGAACTTGTTCTTTGAGTTGACGATTTTCAACCAAGAGGTGCTTGTTTTCATAAACCTGACTTAATACATTCCAATAATCATAAGTCAAAATGCCCAAAAGGATAGTGAATGTAACAAATAAAAAAATCAAACTCTTAAAAACCAAACGTGGGATCTTTATTGAGCGCACATCTTTGTTTTTTTCCGGAATGATCATTAACGTATAATAGCGATCCAATGGAGACTCCACTTTTTTTAAATAAAAAACGCGTTGAAACGAATCAAAATTTCCTAAGTTAAATTGTAGTTTTTAAGGGGGGGCATGGCAATAGATTATTGAGCAGTGACAAGAATTGCCGTGATGTTATCTTGACCACCATTATCATTTGCTTCGTCAATGAGTCTTTGAATAAGCTTGTCGCAGAGTTCTTGAGTGGCAAGTACTGGGTCGGGTAGGTATTTATTGACGAGAAAAAGAATATCCTCATCGCTGACTTTACCGTGAAGGCCATCAGAGCAACAAAGAAAGATATCCCCTTTATTGACTTTATAGACAAACACATCGACGTCCACTTGATCTTCAAAACCGACGGTGCGCACGAGCACATTTTTTTGAGGATCATAAGCGGCCTGTTCTCGGTTGTAGATGCCAAGATTAAGTTTTTCCTGTACGAGGGAGTGATCGCGAGAAAGTTGGAAAATTTTTTGATTGTTAATCAAATAGGCGCGAGAGTCTCCGACGTTTCCAATGTAAATATTTTGCCCCTTAAAATAAAGCAAAACAATGGTGGTGCCCATACCTTCAAGGTCTGCGTTTGTTTCACCAAAACGTTTGATCTGTTGATTCATTTGCTGAATGGACTCAACAAGTTGTTGCGAAGGTTCTAGTTCTGCCTTAGCAGCAATCAATTCGGGAAGGAACTTGACGACCATCTGCGAAGCAATGTCGCCTCCATTGTGCCCCCCCATCCCATCGGCCACAATAAAGAGTCGGTTATTCAGGTTTGTATAGAAAGAATCCTGATTCGTTTTTCTCTTTTTTCCAATATCCGTAATGCCCGAGGCAATGAGTCCCATAATTCGCCTGAAGTTTTTAATCAATACTATTGTTTTGTCTCTTTTATAATTCTCAATGTCCGCACCATTTTTGTCAACGTAAGAGTTGAGAGATCCAAGACTGTTTTTTGAGTGTATTAGTCAGGTTTATAATTTTAGGAAATACCCTTTTTCTATGTCATACTTATTAAAGATAACAGACTTTTATTAGTTTAGGGGGATCAATGTCGAAGTTAGATATTAACAAATTCATGGACGAGAATTATAAAATTGCCGATTTTTCTCATCTTCATTGGACAGGTAATTTTCAACAGTATCTCGATTTAGTTGCAGAAAATCCTCGCATAACAAGAAATGCTTTTCAACGAGTTCACGATATGGTGATGACCTATGGATTCACGAATTATACGGAATACAAAAAAGAAGTCACGCGATACCACTTTTTTGATGATCCTATACACAATGGAAAAGATGCTGTCTTTGGAATTGACGTTCACTTAATGAAGTTAGTGAATTTTTTTAAGTCTGCGGCAGCTGGTTATGGAACAGAAAAGCGAGTTCTTTTATTACATGGCCCAGTTGGTTCAGCAAAGTCTTCTATTTCAAGAATGATTAAAAAAGGTCTTGAACATTATTCTCGCTCGGACGCAGGGGCCCTTTATACATTTGAATGGTTTGATGAGCAGGAGTCTGACATTCTTGGTGGGCAGAAAGTTTTTCCTTCTCCAATGCATGAAGAGCCCCTTAAGTTACTTCCGATTGAGGTAAGAAAAGCCTTTCTTGAAGAAATCAACAAAGGAAGAAAGGACGGTTATAAAATAAACATTAAAGCGGAAGTCTGTCCTGCTGATCGTTATATTCTTGATGGTTATTTAAAAAAATATAATGGGGACTGGAAAAAAGTTTTATCGCATGTCAGAGTGAAACGCCTCTTGCTTTCGGAAAAAGACCGCATTGGGATTGGCACATTCCAGCCAAAAGACGAAAAAAATCAAGACTCAACGGAATTAACTGGAGACATCAACTATCGCAAGATTGCACAGTATGGATCAGACTCTGATCCTCGAGCATTTAATTTTGATGGGGAATTTAATATTGCTAATCGAGGGATCGTAGAATTTATCGAGATGTTAAAACTGGATGTGGCCTTTCTTTATGATCTTCTAGGGGCTTCTCAGGAGCAATCAATTAAACCTAAAAAATTTGCTCAGACGGACATTGATGAGGTGATTTTAGGACATACAAATGAACCAGAATTCAGAAAGCTTCAATCAAATGAATTTATGGAAGCCTTAAGGGATAGAACCGTTAAGATAGATGTCCCTTATATTACTCGCTTGGATCAAGAAGTAAAAATTTATCAAAAAGATTTTAATGCCGAAAAAATTCCCCATGTGCACATTGCCCCTCATACAATTGAGATGGCCGCAACATGGTCGATACTAACTCGCTTGGAAGAACCAAAAAAGTCCGACTTAACAAAACTTCAAAAGTTGAAATTATATAACGGTAAAACATTGCCAGGTTATAATGAGGACAATGTAAAAGAATTAAGAAAAGAGGCCATACGAGAAGGTTTAGAAGGAATATCACCTCGCTATATTCAAGATAAACTTTCAAATTCTCTTGTAAAACATGGTCATGTTGGTTGTCTTAATCCATTTATGGTCTTCAATGAATTGGAGTCGGGATTAAAGCATCACGGTCTTATTAATTCGCCTGAGCAGTTAGACCATTACAAAGAGATGTTAGCGATCGCTCGACAGGAATACGAGGATACAGTTAAAAATGATGTTCAAAAAGCAATTTCAGTGGATGAATCGGCCATACAAACTCTCTGTGCTAACTATATTGACAATATAAAGGCCTATACTCAAAAAGAAAAAATTAGAAATAAATATTCTAATAAACTAGAAGACGCTGATGAGCGCTTTATGAGAAGTATTGAAGAAAAAATTGATATTCCAGAATCGAGAAAAGACATCTATAGACGCGAGATAATGAATTACATAGGTGCCCTCGCTATCGAAGGGAAGGTTTTTGATTACAAAATGAATGAGCGACTTCATCGCGCACTTGAATTGAAACTTTTCGAGGATCAAAAAGATTCTATAAAGCTGACCACAATTATTTCGAAAGTTGTCGACAAGGAAACTCAAGAGAAAATTGATGTTGTAAAATCACGTTTAATTAAGACTCATGGTTACTGTGAAATTTGTGCGACTGATGCACTTAATTTTGTGGCCTCGATTTTTGCTAAAGGTGACTCCGCTAAATCGTAAAAGGGATCAGGATTATGGATCATCCAATTAAAAGAGATCACGCGCGTTTTAGAAAAATAGTGAAGGGACGTATTCGTGATAACCTTCGTAAGTATGTTTCAAAAGGTGAAATGCCATCTCCTAAAGGGGATGGCACCTTTAAAATACCTATGCCCTCTATTGATACTCCAAGATTTAAATTTGGCGATAAAAGTCAGGGGGGAATGGGGCAAGGTCAAGGTGAGGCCGGCGACCCGGTAGATGGACAAGCGGGAGAAGAGGCCGGTAGCGGAGGAGAAGTTGGAAATAGTGCAGGTAATAAAGAACTTGAAGTTGATTTAAGTCTCGAAGAACTCGCTTCGATCTTGGGGGAAGAGCTTGCTCTTCCTCGCATTGAACCGAAAGGGAAGAAGGCCATGCCTTCAGTGACAAATAAATACACCTCAATTGGCATGACGGGGCCAAATTCACTTAAACATTTTAAACGCACTTACAGAGAAGCGATGAAAAGACAGATTGCCTCTGGCAGTTATGATTTTCTCGATCCTCGAGTGATCCCTGTTAAGCGTGATTTTAGATACAGGGCCAGCGATGCCAAAGTTGAATTTGAGAATTCTGCAGTAGTTATTTATATGATGGATGTCTCCGGATCTATGGGGGATGAACAAAAAGAAATTGTTCGCACAGAAAGTTTTTGGATCAATCTCTGGCTGAAAAGCCAATATAAGGACATTGAAGTCCGCTATATTATCCATGATGCTACCGCTAAAGAAGTGGATGCAGAAACTTTTTTTAAAACCCGAGAAAGTGGGGGGACGCTAATTTCAAGTGCACTTAAGTTGTGTCGGGATATTATCCAAGTTGATTATGACCCCAGTGAATGGAATATATATCCATTTCATTTTTCCGATGGGGATAACTGGTCAGCGGATGATACAAAACTGTGTTTGGAAATTTTAGATCAAGATCTTCTCCCGGCCTCCAACGTGTTTTGTTATGGGCAAGTTGAGAGTCGTTATGGTTCCGGTCAATTTTATAAAGATCTTGCCGGTCGCTACGGTGAAGATAATGAGAAGGTGATACTCTCAAAAATAAAAAACAAAGATGCCATCTTAGATTCAATTAAAGATTTTTTAGGCAAAGGAAAATAATCTATGGCCGATAGAACAAGACCTCTCGATGGTGAGCTTTTAAGAATAAGAGATGAAATTTATAATTACGCTTTAGAATTTGGTCTGGATTTTTATCCTGTGCGTTTTGAAGTTTGTGATTACGATACAATAAATATATTAGCGGCCCAAGGAGGCTTTCCAAGTCGGTTCCCCCATTGGCGATTTGGCATGGATTATGATCAACTCTCAAAAGGTTATGCTTACGGACTACAGAAAATTTATGAAATGGTGATCAATACAAATCCTTGTTACGCCTATCTCCTCAATGCCAATCATATTGTTGATCAAAAAATCGTTATGGCCCATGTTTATGGGCATGCTGATTTTTTTAAGAATAATGCTTGGTTTGCCAATACAGATAGAAATATGATGGCGGTTATGGCCAATCATGGAACAAAAATCAGACGCTACATGGAGCGCTATGGGCAAAATAAAATCGAAGAATTTATTGATCGCGTCCTTTCAATTGAGAATCTCATTGATGTAGACATGCTTTTTGAGACTCTGGACTTAAAACGTCAAAGAGAAGAGCGTTTAATTATTGCCAAAGAAGAAATTGCCAATGCCGAAGATGGACGCTCTAATGCCCTTAAGTCATTTATGCGAACCAAAGAAAAGGCCGGAAGATTGAGTGACGCTCAAGAAAAAGTTGAGTCACAAGAAATGCGAGAGAAAAAAATTGAGACTCCCAGAGACGTCATGTTTTATCTACTTGAGAATGCTCCATTAGAAGAATGGGAAGCAGATATTTTAGGAATTCTTCGCGATGAGGCCTATTATTTTCTGCCTCAAAGGTTGACTAAAATTATGAATGAAGGTTGGGCCAGTTATTGGCATTCACATATCATGACAAACCGAGCGCTGAAGGCTTCTGAAATTATTGATTATGCCGATCACCATGCAGGTGTTATGGCCATGAGCCGGCAAAATATTAATCCCTACAGAATCGGTATTGAGCTTTTTCGTGATATTGAATATCGTTGGGATACAGGGCGATTTGGTAAAGAATACAACGATTGTGAAGACATGCATGCAAAGCTCAATTGGGATTCTCAATTGGGTTTAGGACGAAGTAAAATTTTTGAAGTCAGAAAAACGCATAATGATGTCAGTTTTATTGATGAATTCTTTACGCCAGAATTCTGCGAGCGTCAGCAGCTTTTTACTGCGAAATATAATCCTCGCACTGGGCGCAATGAAATTGAGACACGAGATTTTGTAGAAATTAAAAATAAACTTCTCACCCAGCTCTCGAACTTTGGCTCTCCAGTCATTGAAGTGGAGAGTGGAAATTATCAGAATCGAGGCGAGCTTCTTCTTCGTCACGTTCACCATGGAGTAGATCTCGATTTTGCCTACGCTTCGGATACACTCAGAAATCTGTATGCCCTCTGGAAGAGACCAGTCAACATAACAAGTCGACAAGAGGATCAAAACATTACCCTCAGTTTTGATGGATCGGAGTTTAAACAAATCAAATAAATCTAGACTGCCCTTTCATTATCAGAGTAGAATAAATGAAAATTATCAACTCGATCATGAAAGGATGTCATGAG
Organism: Bacteriovorax sp.; assembly: GCA_018060625.1. GTDB lineage: Bacteria > Bdellovibrionota > Bacteriovoracia > Bacteriovoracales > Bacteriovoracaceae > Bacteriovorax. The sequence continues at coordinate 31,635 of JAGOVS010000003.1, forward strand.
ACCAATATTTTTTAATCTTCTTTTTATTTTATCTTTTTTATTCAATACCACTGTCCAGGCAAAACCTACTCCTATTGCGGAAGTCGTAAAGATTAGAGGTGAGGCGACTGAACTAAGTCCTGGATCCAAGATGGCCAGAAATGTTGTGTTGGGTGATAAATTCATTGAAGACACTTCAGTTTTGACGGGTCCGAAGAGCTTTCTTAAAATGAGATTTATCGATGGATCAGAGATGAATCTTGGTCCTGAAAGTAAAATTATTATTTCGGAAATGAAGCAAAACTCAGTCGGGATTATTTCACTCCTTAAAGGGAGGATTCGTACTGAAGTTCAAAAGGATGCCAATCCCACTGGGAATAAGTTTTTTGTCAAAACCAGAACGGCAGCTATGGGAGTGAGGGGAACCGATTTTCAAACAATATATAATCCTGACAATAAAATGACTTCTCTTCTGACATACAAAGGTGAAGTGGCCCTGGCCAAGGTTGATGAAAAGACTTTCGAAAAAATTCAAAATGCTGCTCAAAAAGAAGTTGTCAGAAACGAGCAGACTAACTCGCCAGAGATCAAAGAAATCCCAGCAAAGCGATTGGATGAAACTGAAGAGTTGAATAAAATCCTTAAAAGTAAAACAACAGTCGTTGTGCCGTCTGGGCAAAATGCATTTTCTTCAGATACACTTAAAAAAGCGTCACTCCCTGTAAAGATCTCTCCTCTTCAGTTAGAGGCCCTTTACAAAAATCAAGATTTTCAAGAAAAGGCAGCGGCCAATATCAATCAAAAAGGCGCTGGAGATGAGGCCTCAAAAAAAGGCAGTCTTAAATCGGCCGCTCAGGTGGCGCCTGCCGAAGGTTTTTACAACGATAAAACAGGAGATTTTGCGCCCAAATCTGGAGGTTTCATTGATTTGGCCACAGGTCTTTATGTTGCGCCTGACAGTGAAGCCAAACTTGATAGTTTGACGGGAGTTTATGTTTCGAAAAAAATTGGTTCTATTGATGCGGACACTGGGCAATACGTGGCCCCTAAAGGTCTTGTTCTCGATGCAAAAAAAGGATTTGTTCTAGATGGTGACTCTGAAAAAAAACCAGAATTACTTGCTCTTCGGGAAGACATGAATCGTACGATCGCCAAAGACCTTGTTATTGGCAGTGAAGTGTTGAAAGGAAATGAGAGTTTTAACATTAACGAAAAGTTCATTCGCGATCGCGTAGCAGTTTCACTTTGGGGAATGGGGCAAAATATAAAATCCAATGCTTCTCAGTCCAATTCGCCTTATCTTGAATTAGATTCATCGGATGCATTAAAGTTAGCACTTGAATGGAGCATGGCCTCAAATAATCGTTTTTCTCCCATCGTGGGGCTAGATTACAGCATTTTGAACTACTCAGGAAAAATGGCCAAAGGAGTGACTCAAACGTCGAAAAAAACGCTTGGTCTCTCCCTTGGGGCCGAATATGCAATGACGAAAAATATCAATCTCTACGCCAAGCTTGGACTCCACCAAAATCATTATCTTAATCAAAGCGCAGTTGATGCGTACAACTTAGAGAAGATTGTCCTAACTCGTTTTAGTTCTGGATTAAACGCAGAGATTTGGAGACAGGATCGTTGGGGAGTCGATGGCAAATTGGAAGGTTTATTGACCTTTCGAAAACGAATTAACAATCTAATCGTTCACCCGGGGACCGGATTTTCTTTAGGGCTATTCTCCAAGTATCGCCTTGGAGAGAGAAAATGGTTAGCTCTTGGTTTTAGTTTTGAGCAACAAAATCAAAGGGTCGTTAGCGCGAATTTTGAAAATCGGATGGAACGAAAGAGCAGTGGGCCTGAATTGAAATATTTAGCTGATTTTTAAACGTTCAAAACTTATTTGGTATTCATTTTTATATTCTGGCCATCGAGCTCTTCAATATCTCTTTGGTCAACACTGATCGTTTCTTTAAGAGGGATGATTTCTTTTTTTTCCTTTAAAGAGTCGAGTGTCATTTCTTTATCACTGAAAATCACTTCATCTCTATTCATCGTTTTTCCTAGATTTTCCCATTGCATGAATTGCAATGAAAGCCAGCAGCTCATTCCATCAAAAGAACGACAGGCCCTCTCAGTGCTTTCTTCAATGATTCTTTTGTCATATTTTTTTTCACTTGCTCCCAAAACATTGGAAACGTAACTTTCCATGATACTAACTTCAAAAGGCGGGACTTGTTTAAAATCAATTTTAAGGAGTGCCAATTCTTTTTGGGCCTCTATAAAGCGTTTTTCTCGGATGAGAAAGGCCACTTTTATCGCTCTTTTATTTCTAGGATCCAGGGATTTGTTGGACTCATTGTCGAGCATACTCAGTCCATCCCCCCATTGATTGAGAATCCACGCTAAGGGAATGGCCCTCTCTAGTGAGTTTGCAGAATCTTGCTTTTTTTGGAGCGCTAGGCGGAAATGGCCAAAGGCCAATTCGTACTCCTTATTTTGAAGATTAATAGTACCTTTGATATTTTCAGCATTGGCCGAATCGATGTCGTCTATAAATGACAGTGCTTTTTGAATATCAGTTGGTGATCCAGATCTTAAATACATGAAGGCCACAATTTCTCTCAATCGTTTTGATTGATATGAGCTCTCTGGAAGAAGGGAGAGAAGGTTGAGTAAATCTTTTTCTTTATTTAAGTAGAGCCCACTTTTTAGCCATAACCTGGCCATCTCGTCATCACTTAAAATGTACTCGACATCTGTTAAAAGATTTTTTTGAACCCCTCTTTGATCTTTGAGTTTAAGTTTGATCATGGTATCCGTCCAAAAAAGATCTGTCTTAGAAGTCTTTCCCGTGTAGAAAAGACAGGCCTCTTTTTCTTTCTTAAGGGATTCAAGATTTTCAGTCACCATAAAATTAAGGATGCGCAAAAGGCAAATTTGAGAATAGATTGCAGGATTAGTCAGTTTTTTATCATTTAAATATTCAAGCGATTCATGGTATCGACCTTCGATAAAAGCAATAATGGCCAGATAGCGGTTCTTAACGACAGCAATTCTGCTTTTTCTGTCATCAATTCGCAAAAGGTAAAATTGAGCAGATCGTAAATCACCATTGATCAGTTTAAATTTAGCGCGGAGAAGGTTTTCTAAATCAGCGCCTCGTCCTATGGCCTCTTGTTGCAGTTCCAATTCTAAAGAGGCGGCATTTTTAAATTCATCCTCTTCCAATAGGATTTCATTGAGTGCCGAGGGCGTTATTTGTCCCATATCTTGGGCCTCTCCTCTTTTGATTAGCTGTAAAAAGAGGAGTGCAGTACTCAGGAATAAAAGGACAGCTCTTTGTTTCATATTTAATCTTTCGGCTAAACTTCCGATAACTTGAATATGTTTTACAAAATGCTTTTTCTCTTATGCCAACTCATAATCTCCATGAATTCATGGGCCCTAGTCCCATTGGAGAGTTTGGTTTTGGGAAATTTTTCTGAGCAGTATTCAGAGAGTGATTCCGACCCTCTCAATTATGTCTTTACCCGTGAACGAGGCAATAAGGGATCAAATCGAGAGTTAAAGCGAGAATTGGCACTTTATCGTGGGCTCTATGAAGAAGGAAGAAATATGGGCAACTACTGTAAAAAAAATCGCCCAATTACTTATGGGACTGAATGGCAAAAAATACAAGTTATGCGCTCCATTTTGTCTGATGTTCAATATATTGGTTTAGATCTAACGAGCCGGGCCCTTCCTGCATATGCCAAAGCACTGGAGTTTAGTAAAGTAGAGTATGAACATTTAGTTCAAGGACTCGTGGGAAATTATTGCTCAACGAATTTGTCGGTAATCAGCAAGAAAGAGTTACTTAATAATTTATTAATTAAATATGATCGAGAGAGCACTTATCGACTGCCAAATGTATCAGGCAACCCTTTCTTTCCAGATCACTTAGAAACTTTTCTCTCTCCAAAGGCCGCACTTGAGCAAGAATTCAAATACACGGTAAAACTTTTTCAATCCTTATGCTCTTGGGGAGGAAACCCTACCAATGCGGGGTTAATGCTTCCCCTCATAAAGCACCCGGCGATAATGGCGTTTATTTTTAGACAAATGAATAATCAGGCCATTGAATGGAAAGAGGCGGATAATTCTCTCTATCTAAAAGAAGATAAAAAGACCACCCAGGTCTGGTGTGACAATCTCATTTGTCGAAAATCAAGTCCGGAAAATTTTTATAGCTCGATCCATTACTCTGTTGGTGGAACTAATTTGAGTGAGGATTTTAAACGACTTTATTGTGAAGATTTTTTGATGCAAGACTTTAAACCAGCTGAAAACGATGAACGCTTGAATGCGATCATGAGAGCGAGAAGCATTGAAGAAGAAAATTTCATAAACTCACAATTGATTGCCCTTATCACGGGTGTTCCTGATTTTTTAATGCGTCTTGAAAAATTTTCCGCTGGTGAGGATCTACTTCGCTCTAGTGTCGATTATACTTGGAATAAATGGGCCCACACACAAACTGATCAGCTTCATCGCGATCTCTATTTTGAAGAGCCCTTGATGATAGAGTTATTAACTCGTTCTATGTATTTTGATCCTAGGGTTTTGCGCTTTAAGGTGGCCTTTGATGTGAATCTTGGAGAATTTGATCGCGCCTCTGAACGTGTCGGGAAAGTGAGATTAAGTTTTAAACTCCCCCTGCATCGATCATTTATTCATTATTATCGCGAAGCTTTAAAAAACATAGACCCAAGAGATCTAAATGAAAAAGAGCGCCTACTGAAGCGATTCAAAATTCAGTTGACGGGGAGCCTCAATCAAGCGCGGGAGAAATTGATCATTCCTCCTTGGAAAGGGGATTTAGAGGGGCTTATCGCCAGAGAGCTCTCCGAACAAATCATGAGTTTTTCTGATAAAGACTTCACGCTGATGGAGACGGGCGTTGAAGAAGTACCTATAGAAATCAATTATGGCCTTTTTGCTTTAAAGTATATCAATCATCAAAAAACGGTTCAGAATAGACGATCCAATTCCTCATTAAAAAGCACATCTGAAATGACAAGTAAATCAAACTAGGCTAGACTGCAAGGTATGCCAAAGAAAACATCGTCCCAAGCAAGTACCAAGAAAAAAAATGAAGTGATTCTTCCAGCTCTTATTTCAGATAAGACTCATCATGACTTGGAAGTTGTTCATAAAATATTAAATCAAACTCCTCAATTACCCACTAAGGGGCCAGACCCACTCTCTCAGTATGTCAAAGAGATTAGTCGCTACAAGCTATTAACCAGCGAAGAAGAAGATGTCCTGTTGAAAGAACTCCAGGAGACAGGAGATATTGAAGTTGCCAAAAAATTAGTTCTCGCTAACTTGCGCTTGGTGGTAAAGATTGCCCTCGAGTACCGATCGGCCTGGCAAAATGTGATGGATCTGATCCAGGAAGGAAATATTGGTCTGATGAAGGCCGTTTCTAAGTATGACGCAACTAAGGGAGCAAAGCTTTCCTATTATGCGAGTTGGTGGATTCGCTCCTATATTTTGAAATTTATTTTAGATAATTTTCGCTTGGTTAAAATTGGGACTACGAATGAGCAAAAAAAGCTTTTTTTTAATCTTCTCAAAGAAAAGGAGCGTCTCGTTGGAATGGGAATTAATCCCGATAATAAATTGATCGGCCAGAATTTAGGGGTTTCAGAAAAGTCTGTGGCCATTATGGATAAGCGCCTAAGCAGTGGAGGGGGAGAGTTATCCATTGAGGCCAAATTAGATGACGATGGACCAAGCTTGGGTGATGTTTTGACCAATCAGGATGAAATAGCAATCGATGATCGCTTAGCAGAACTTCAAGGTGTTGAAATTTTAAAAGATCATCTGAAACATTTTCTTGATGATTTAAAGCAGCGCGACCGCGAAATTTTTGAAAAAAGGCTTCTTTCTGAAGTTCCTGCATCGCTTCAAAGCATTGCTGATCAATATGGAGTCTCCCGGGAGAGAATCCGCCAAATTGAAGAGAGACTGATAAACAATTTAAAGGTTTACATGTCTGAATTTATCCGCTAAAACACTAAAACTATTATTAGACACCTTTATTTCGGTTTAAATCAAGGGATTTTTGCTGGAGCATTGGCGAGGAGACATTATGATTACATTAGCAGAATCAACAAAAATCGTTGCTGAATTTGGAAAAGAATTCGGCTCATCAGAAAAAGACAGTGGATGTACGGCCGTTCAAGTTGCTCTTGTTACAGCACGTATCAACAATCTTGCTCCACACTTTGCAAAAAACAAGCACGACTACTCTGGAAACAGAGGTCTATTAAAATTGATTGGTCAAAGAAAGAGACTTCTTTCTTATATTTCAAGAACAGATGAGAAAAAGTATCAAGCGCTCATCAAGAAACTAGGTCTAAGAAAATAAAAAAATAAACCAAAAAAAGGAACCTTCGGGTTCCTTTTTTGTTTTTAACAGTTAAACTATAACCAAACGGAAAGCCTTCATTTTTTAGGTGTGGAATTGAGGGATATTTGAAGGATGTGGATTCGTTTGCCAAGACACATCTTTGAAGTATCTTTTAAATCCAACTAAAAAATTAAAGTCTTTCCATCAACATGTTCAAGATGGAGATTTTCAATGAACGAAAACAAAAAAGAGTACAAATTAAATTATGGTGGAAAAGAAGTCACCATCGAAACAGGTCGTCTTGCTAAGCAAGCAGATGGTGCTGTTCTCGTTAGCTGTAATGGAACGCAAGTTCTAGTTGCTGTTTGTTCGGCCCGCGAACTAAAAGATGGTCAGGATTTTTTCCCTTTACTGGTTGAATACCAAGAAAAATTTTACGGGGCCGGAAAATTCTTAGGTGGATTCATGAAGCGCGAAAACCGCCCTTCAACGGCAGAGATTTTAACTTGCAGAATTATTGACCGCGGTCTTCGCCCAATGTTCCCCTCAGATTATATGTTCGACACTGTCGTAACATGCTCTGTCCTTTCTTATAACGAATCAGGAGATCCAGAAGTCCTCGCGGGTCTTGGAGCTTCAGCGGCCATCGCTATTTCAGACATTCCTTTTTCAGCTTCTCTTGGGACTTGTAAAGTGGGTCGCATCGATGGCGTTCTTACGATCAATCCTAATTTTGCAGATTGGGAAAAATCAGATTTAGAAATTGCCATCACTGCTTCAAAAGACGCCATCTTAATGGTTGAAGGTGAAGCGAAAATCGTTCCTGAAAAGGAAGTTTTGGCAGCAATCAATTTTGGACACGATCAAATTAAACAATTTTGTGCCGTTGTTGATCAAATGCAAAAAGAAATTGGAAAAAAGAAGCGGACCTACACTTCTGCTGAAGCAAACACGACTTTGAGTGCTAAAGTCGCTGCTGATTTCACAACGACAGCGCGAACTGCTTTAGGAATCAATGATAAGATGCAACGCCAAGAGGCCGTGCGAGCACTTAATAAATCTGTTGCTGACGCCATCAAAGCTGATCCGGCCGCATTTGGTTTAAAAGACGATAAAGGAGCTTCAAAAGAAGCTTATAAGGCCGTAGATGGTCTTTTATACGATATGATGAGAAATGATATTCTCTCAGAAGGAAAAAGAATTGCGGGCAGAAAATTAGACGAAGTCAGAAAAATTGAAACGGAAGTGAGTATTCTCAATGCTCCTCATGGATCGTCTTTATTTACTCGTGGTGAAACGCAAGTCATGGCGACTGTTACTGTCGGTGGGTCTCTTGGAGATCAAATGAGTGACCGAATCACTGGTCTTTCGTATAGCAAATTCTATCTTCACTATAACTTTCCAGGGTTCTCTGTTGGTGAGGCCAAGGGATCGCGTGGAGCTGGAAGACGTGAATTAGGACATGGAAACCTTGCAGAGCGGGCCCTTAAAGCGGTTATGCCTCCTCAAGAAAAATTCGCCTATACAACAAGAATTGTGTGTGAAGTTTTAGAATCAAATGGTTCAAGTTCAATGGGTTCAGTTTGTTCGGGCTCAATGGCCCTAATGGATGCAGGTATTCCGATTGTTAATCCAGTAGCAGGTATTGCGATGGGATTAATCACTGATGGGTCAAGATATAAAATTCTCACTGATATCTTAGGGGATGAAGATCATCTAGGAGATTTGGATTTTAAAGTTGCTGGAACAAAAGACGGAGTGACGGCGATTCAGATGGATATCAAAATTACAGGTCTTACTCCTCAAATTATTGAAGATGCTATTGGCCAAGCTTATAAGGGAAGAATGCATATCTTAGGGGAAATGGCGAAAACAATTTCTTCTTCAAGAGATGGATTTAAGCCAGGTGTTCCAACAATCATGACGGTTAATATTCCAACGGATAAAATTGGAGCTTTAATTGGTCCTGGTGGAAAAAACATCAAGAAGCTTCAAGAAGAATATAAAGTGACAATTGAAATCACAGAAGAAGGAATGGTAAAAGTTCTGGGTTCTGATACAGACATTCTTAATAAATGTATCACGGCCATCGATCTTCAGATCAATGGACCTGCCATTGGTTCAATTTTTACAGCTCGAGTTGACTCGATTAAAGAATACGGAGCGTTTGTTGAGTTCGCTGGTATTTCTGGATTGGTTCACGTCTCTGAACTCTCAGATGACCGCGTACAAAATGTTGCGGATTACTTGAATGAAGGTGAAATGATTCAAGTAAAAGTTATGGAAATTGATAAAATGGGACGTATTAAATTATCAGCGAAAGCTGTTCAATCCGTTAAAAAGAAAGAAGGCAAATAGTGATACCTGTAAAAGTTAAAAAGCTCTCTCATTATGATGAGAGCTTTCCTCTTCCTACTTACGAAACGACTGGAGCTGCTGGGGCCGACGTTCGCGCCAGTCTTGGGGCCGGTGAGAGTTTATTGATTAAACCAGGGGAGCGAGTACTCGTTCCCACTGGTCTTTCCATGGAAATTCCCCATGGCTTTGAAGTTCAAGTTCGCCCTCGTTCGGGACTTTCATTTAAGACGGGACTCATGGTCGTCAACGCACCAGGGACAATTGACTGCGATTATCGTGGTGAAGTGAAAATCATTTTGGGAAATCTTGGTGCCAAAGAAGAAATCATCAATCATGGCGATCGAGTGGCCCAGCTTGTATTGGCCCCTGTGACTCAGGCCCATTACATGGTCTCAAGCGAAGAGCTCTCAGAAACCTCCAGAGGGACTGGGGGTTTTGGCTCAACTGGAAAGAATTAAGGATTAATGATTATGGGATTAAAGATAGATTATAAGATGGTCAATGGACCTAAAGAAGCCTATGACAAAGTCAAATCATTGATAACTCCAGAGTATATTCAGAAGTTTCAAGTGAAGGCCGATGTCTCTTGTGATGACACTAAAAAAATTGTGAAGGCCTCTGGGTCTGGATTTACCTTAACACTGCAATTTCTTGAGTCACACTGTGATGTCGATTTAGAACTTTCTCTCATTTTAAGAGCACTGAAATCAAAGATTTTAGAAAAAATCGAACATCAAATTACGAAGAATTTATAGGATCTATATGAGTAAACAATATAAAGTCACTCTAAGACCTTCAGGCGCTGTCGTTGAAGTCGAAGAGGGGAAAAATTTATTAAGCTGTCTGAGAGAACAAAATATTTATATCAAGTCTAGTTGCGGAGGACATGCAACGTGCTCTGATTGTATTATAAAAGTCGTGGCCGGAGAAGATTATATAACTCCACCACCCTTTGATGAACTTAAGCTTCTTGGCAATGTTTTTCATATCACCAAAGAGCGCCTGGCCTGTCAAGTTTGTGTGACTGGCGGGGATGTTACGATTGATATCGCAAAACACGATAAAGCAACTGATGAAGATAAATTAAAAAATAAAGCATCTCTTTATTCAAAAAAAAAGAAAGTTCATACAAGGGTCAGAAAAGAAAATGAAATTGAAAAAATAAGAGCTGATAAAGAGCTTGAACGCGAAGAGTTTGATCGTGTTCAAAAACAAAAAACTGAAGACTGGAAAAATCATTGGGAAAAAGAAAAAGAGGGCCCTCTTACTCCCAAGAGGCTCGCAGGAGGCAAGCGCCCTAAGTTTTTTGATACAGATAAAGTTGATTATGAAAAAAATGATTATACACGGCCGCTATCACCTGAAAAACAAAAGTTAAGGGATGAGCGATTGGCCGATAAACGTAAAGAAAGTACTGTCGAGACAAAGCAGGTTGATAAAACGATTTCAGACTCAGAGAAAGATTTTAAAAAATTTCGAGGCTAAGGAGATCTTAATGAAAACGATTGCCCTTCTTTGTGTATTGCTTCTCTCTCAAAACGTGTTTGGCATAAGTGAAAAAAATTATGAACTCAATTATGCCATAAAAGTCCTCCCATTTCTTTTAAGGATGCAAGAAGGGACTTTTACCGGTCAAGAAAATATCTCAATTCATTACCGACATTATATTCAAAAAGAAGCTAAGAATTGCCTGATGATTCTTCCGGGAAGATCTGAGCCTGTAGAGAAATATGCAGAAGTTATCTACGATCTTCATCAAACACCTTCTGGAAAAAATCTTAATTTCTTTTTATTAGATCACAGAGGGCAAGGACAATCTGCTCGAATGACTTCACCAAGCGACATGGGGCATATCGATGAGTTCGAAAATTATATTCTCGATCTTGAAACGTTTATGAAATTGATGAAGCTAGGTGAGCGGTGTGAACATAAGTTCTTATTGGCCCACTCGATGGGAGCAGGGATTGGAACTTCTTTTATTTTGAAATACCCAAATAGCTTTGAAAAAGTGGCCTTTGTTTCACCAATGCTTAAGATTCAGACAGGGGATTATTCTTATGCTGTGGCAAGGGCGATCGTTCAAGCTCAAAATTTGATTGGGCGAGGGGATCAATTTGCCATAGGACAAATGGGTTATAATCCTGATGCCACATTTGAAAAAAATAAGGTCACGACGAGCCCCGCAAGGTTTAAAATGTCGCAAGCTCTGAATGATCTTTATCCAAAGACCAGACTTGGAGGCGTTTCAAATCGATTTGTGCTTGAAACAATGCGCGGGACTAATCCTCTTCGATCACGATACCATCTGATATCTGCTCCTCTGCTGGTATTTACTGCTGGCATCGAAAACTATTCTGTCCCAGAAGAAATGACAAGGTTATGCTCTGAATCCGCAAATTGTCGGCCCTCTTTTTTTGCTCAAGCAAAACATGAGATTCTAATGGAACGTGATGAGTTTAGAGATCAAGTCATTAAAGAGCTCGAAAATTTTTTTCAGTAAAATTTAATATCGATCCAGCAGATCTTTTAATTTTAAAAGATCTGCCTTTCGTGAATGACGGTCTATTAAAATATCCACTCCCGCACTTTTTGCCTTCAGTTCAAAATAACCTCTATTTTCAAAGGCCTTAAGTTCAGTTTTGTTATAGATTTTGGCCATGTTTGGTGAATCCATGAAGTGGTTTACACTAAGGGCCTCAGAGGAGTCTAATAGGATTGTTTTTTGAGCGACAGGAATAAAAAATATTTTGTAAATTAATTTGAGTTTGTTGCCAGATTTTTTGATTTGCTTTTCATAGAAAAAAAATCCTAAGAGAATGATGGGTGTTAAAATTAAGGTAAATTTTACCATGAGCCCCAGGGCCACCAATCCCTTGTCCTGATAAGAAATGAGCTTGTCTAAAGTCGACCTTGAGGCAAGCCACATACTGGCCAGAACAATGAGGCCTGCGGCCAAATAGCCCCAAAAAATATAGGGAAGACCAAAGGTTTTTAGGATAATTGTTTTATCTTCTTTGATCTCGACTCGATCCCCTTCATTTTCGCTTACTGGAAAGATGTACATTAGTCCCATATGAAAATCCTAAATTCTTTACTGTTTGAAGGCCTATCATAGAAGTTCAGGGCCAGAAAATAAAGGCAAATCCTTCATTATGCATTAAAGCAGGCCACTTCTCGTCCCTCAATATTTTTCAGCAATGGAGTATTTTCTTTACATTGCTCAGACACACTTGGGCAACGTGATTGAAATGCACATCCTCTCGGCAAATGGTGGGGAGAAGGGAGCTCTCCTGAGATTATAGGAGTGTGATTTTTATTTTCTTGATTGGTTGAAGGAGCACTCTCTAATAGGATTTTGGTGTAAGGGTGAAGAGGGTTGTTAAAAATATGGTTTCGGTCACCATATTCCACGACACGACCTAAATACATGACTAAAATTCGATCAGACATATGTTGGATGACTGAGAGATCGTGAGAGATAAAGAGATAGGAAAGGGAGAATTCCTCTTGAAGTTCGAGCAAAAGATTTAAAACCTGGGCCTGGATAGAAACATCTAAGGCAGAGACGGGTTCGTCGAGAATGAGAATTTGGGGTTGAAGCATGAGGGATCTGGCAATACCCAGACGCTGGCGCTGCCCACCACTGAAATGGTGAGGATAGCGTTTTGAAAACTCCTCGCGAAGTCCTACTTTTTTCATCATGCTAAAGACGAGCTCACTTATCTCTTCTTCTGATTTATCTGTATTTATGTAAAGTGGGTCGGCAATGATATCAAAGGCCTTTTTTCTGGGGTTGAGTGATTGATAAGGATCTTGGAAAACCATTTGAATGGCCGAATGAAAATCCTTACTGCTCATTTGATCAAAATCTTTTTCAAGGAATTCGATTTGACCTCTTGTTTTGGTTTCTAATTTCGTCAATACTTTTGCCAGAGTGCTTTTCCCACATCCAGATTCGCCTACGATCCCCAGGGTTTCTTTTCTTCCCAAATGAAAGTGGATGTCAGTTAAGGCCTGAAGCTTTAATGACGGTTTTAAAAATTTTTTGATGTCGTACGTTTTATCAAGATTTGAAACTTTTAATAAATGATTCATGGATGGGCCTCACTTAGAGGGTAAAGGCATCGGACATTATTCTCAAGAGCAATGGACATTTTTGAGCAATTGTCTTGGATGATTGGGCAACGAGGGTGAAATTGACATCCAGACGGCCTTTGGTGAAAGGCCGGGACGATTCCTGAAATAGAAGGAAGTTTGCTTTTTGCTTCTCTTATGAGTGCACCAGGGCGCGAGGCGAGAAGACCTTTTGTATAGGGGTGATGAGGGTGAGAGATTAACGATTTAGTGTCTCCACTTTCTATTATCTCTCCTGCGTACATGACTTGAACTCTGTCACTATATTCGCTGACGACTCCGAGATCGTGAGTGACAAGGATAATCGACATATTATTTTTTTCTTGTAGTGATTTTAAAAGCATCAAAATTTGTTTTTGAATGGTTACGTCTAGGGCCGTCGTTGGTTCGTCAGCAATAAGTAACTTGGGTGAGGTTGAGATGGCCATGGCAATCATTACTCTTTGGGCCATGCCACCAGAAAGCTCAAAGGGATAGGCCTTCATTCGCTCTTTCGGGGAAGGGATTCCAACCAAAGAGAGAAGGTCGATCGCTTTTTCTCTGGCCACTTTTTTAGTCAATCGTGTATGGGCCAGAATTGTTTCTACAATTTGAAATTCAACAGTAAGAAAAGGATTAAGGGCCGTCATCGGATCTTGAAATATCATGGAAATTTCTTTTCCTCTGATTTCTTGCCACTGTGATTCAGAAAGATTTAGGAGATCTCTATTGTTAAACTGACAAAGATGCGCCTGAACTTTAGAGTTCTCTCCAAGAATGCCCATCAGGGCGAGATTTGTGATGCTCTTGCCAGATCCAGATTCTCCAACAACTCCTAGCATTTCACCTTGCTTAAGAGTAAAAGAGAGGTCCCTTACAGCGTGAATGGGTTTAGGATTTTTATCTGATTGAAAAAAAATATTCAACTTATCTACTTCTATTAGCCATTCATTTTTGATCGTCATTCAATGATCCTCTAATTCTGTTTTTTCAGGCGTGGATCAAGAGCATCTCTTAGGCCATCACCTAGCAGGTTGAACGATAATACTGTCAACAAAATACATAGACCCGGAAGCGTGACCATCCAGGGAGAGGAGTCAATAAAACTTCGGGCATCAGAAAGCATTGTTCCCCATTCTGACATGGGGGCCTGAGCACCAAGGCCTAGAAAGCCTAAGGCCGCACAATTAAGGATTCCATCACTAAATCCTAAGCTCGCTTGAACAATAAGAGGGGCCATGCAGTTTGGGAGGATTTCTCTAAACATAATCCGGAAGGAGCCCGCTCCAAAAAGCTTTGCAGCAAAAACATATTGTCGAGTCTTTTCAACCATGACTTGCGCACGAATAATGCGAATGAAGTTTGGAGCTGCAACAACTGCAACAGCGATAATGGCATTGGTGATGCCTGGACCTAGAACGGCCACGATGACGATGGCAAAGAGAATACTGGGTAAAGACATGATGAGATCCGTAAGTCTCATAATCACTCTATCGATAACACCTCCGTAAAATCCCGCTAATACACCTAAGAGGGTTCCACTAACGAGAGCGATCACAACGACACTAAGGCCTACTGCAAGTGAAATTCTAGATCCGTAGATAAGTCTGCTTAAGAGATCTCTGCCTAAGTCATCAGTGCCAAAAAGGAATTCCCTTTTTCCTCCTTCTAGGAAGCTGGGGGGAAGGCGTAGATGCTCAGTAAAAATCTCGGATGGATTATGAGGGGCAATGATTGGTGCCAAGAGTGCGATAAATAGACTTGTGAGAATGATGATCAAACCAATCATTGCTCCGCGGTTTTTTTTGAGTTCGAAATAGAGTTCTCTAAAAAATAATTTCATTGTATTTTTAGTTTCGCATTTTGGGGTTTAAGAAATAATAAAGAATATCGACCAGAATATTGGTTGAAATGATAATAAATGAAATAATAAGCACTCCTCCTTGGATCACTGGATAATCTCGCGAGGTGATACTTTGAACAATCCATTTACCAATCCCTGGCCAAGAGAAAATAGTCTCAGTGAGGATGGCCCCGGTGATAATAGAGCCAAAAAGAAGGGCAAGGGTGGTAATGATAGGGATAAGAGCATTTCTAAGAGCATGGATATAAACGATTCGCCATTTACTTATTCCCTTAGCTCTTGCCGTACGAATATAGTCTTCGCTTAAAACCTCCAGCATAGAAGATCTCGTCATGCGGGCAATGACGGCAAGAGGAATTGTACCGAGAGCAGTTGCTGGTAAAATAAGATGTTTTAAAGCACTAAAGAAGGGAGCAAATCCATCGCTTTTAAGAACGCTCGCTTGAAGGGTGTCGATCAAATACAGGCCGCTAAAGGCCGGGATATCAAAAGTGAGATCAATTCTACCACTAACTGGAGTTAGTCCTAGTTTAACAGAGAAGATGAGAATGAGAATAAGGCCCCACCAGAAAATAGGCATTGAGTAGCCGATCAAAGAGGCACTCATTAAAAAATAATCAAAAAAACTATTGCGTTTTAGGGCCGCATAAATGCCCATAGGAACACCTATTAGTGTTGCAAAAAAAAGAGCAACCATTCCTAATTCAAAAGTTGCAGGAAAGCGCTCCATGAATTCTGACCAGACAGAGTTGCTAGAAACAATTGATGTACCGAGATTGCCCTGAAGGGCATTTTTTATAAAATGCCAGAACTGTTCAATGATGGGTAAATCAAGTCCCAAGGCCTTTTTCATTTCGGCATATCGGACTGGGTCAATCCCTCGCTCTCCGGCAAGATTTAATACGGGGTCCCCCGGTATGAGTCTAATTAAGAAAAAGCAAATAAGACTTATTCCTAGGATGGTAGGAATAAGATCAAAAAATTTTTTGAGAAAAAATTTCATTATTCAACATTCACATGTGTAAAAGTATCGTGACCTAAGGGATCCATTTTATAACCCTGGATATTTTTCGCCATTGCTTTAAAAACGGTAGAATGAGCAATGGTTACCCATGGGGCCTGCTGTTTGAAAATGACTTGAGCCTCTTTGTAAAGTGCCGTTCTTTTTTTGAGGTCTGTGGTTGCTTTGGCAAGTTGCACGGCCTTATTAAATTTAGGGTCACACCATTTTGAGTAATTACTTCCATCTTTTACGGCCCCACAACCAAGTAGGGTATTGAGAAAATTATCAGGATCGCCATTATCACCAGTCCAGCCCATTTGAAGAAGTTGATGATCACCTTGAGCAGCTTTCTTTAAATAAGTTGGCCAATCATAGCTGACGAGTTTGATCTTTATGCCAATTTTTGCCAAATCGGCCTGCATGAGTTCGCCCATTTTTTTTCCATTAGGGTTGTAAGGACGAGAGACAGGAAGAGTCCAAATTTCACTTTCAAATCCATTTGGATAACCGGCCTTCGCAAGCAGAGCACGGGCCTTTTCGATGTTGAAGTCATAATCTACAACGGCCTCATTATAAGACCAGATTGTTGGTGGAAGAGGATTTTTTGCAATGACGGCATTTCCAAGATAAATGGCATCGATATAAGATTTTTTATTAAGGGCCATATTCACTGCCTGGCGCACAAGGAGATTATCAAATGGTTTTTTTGTAACATTCATTGAAAGATAGCCGACATTTAGACCAGGAGCTTGCATGACTTTTAAGGCCGTATTTTTCTTCATTGCTGGAATATCGGCCGGACTTGGCTCGTTGGCAAATTGGCATTCTCCCGTTTTCAATTTCTGATAGCGAACATTGGCATCTGGAGTAATGGCAAAGATGAGTTTATCTATATTACCATGAGTCCCCCAATAGTTTGGATTGCTCACAAATTTTATCACACTATCTTTAGTGTAGGATTGAAAAATAAAAGGGCCTGTGCCTACAGGTAAATTATCAATGTCTGCTTTTTTATTAGCGAGAGCTAGTTTGTTTGCGTATTCCTCAGAGTGAATAACCATGAAACTCATGGCCATGTTGGCAAGAAAAGTTGCATCCGGAAGAGAGAGAATCAACTGAATTTTATAAGGATCAAGAATTTTTATTTCTTTAATCGTTTTCCCCATTTCCATACCATCAAAATATTCATACTTCGCTCCTCCTATGGTGTGATAAGGATGAGTCGAAACTCTTTGGCGGTCAATTGAGAACAAAACATCTGTGGCATTAAAGTCACGCGTTGGAGTAAAGTATTTTGTTGTATGAAACTTAACTCCCTTACGAAGATTAAAAGTGTAAACTAATTTATCTTTCGAAATCTCCCAAGAGGTTGCCAGCATGGGAATGATTTTAGTAGAACCTTCCTCAAAACCTACAAGATTGTTAAATACAGTTGAAGAGCTTGCATTGGTTGAAGTCCCATCAGTGACAATTTGGGGATTAAATGAACTTGGTGAACCTTCAGAGCAGTAGACGAAGTTTTTTGCATGAGCGTTAGAAAGGCAAAATGTTAACAAGAAAAGAGTGGATAAAAAAATCTTCATAAAGACGGCCTCTTTTAAATAGTCTGTTAATGACGGGGATTTAAATTCTTTAATAATTGAGACCGTTTGACAATGACTTCCATGTCAAAATGTTGAGGTAATACTTCAGTGACGCGGTTTGACGTGTGCTGGCGTTTAATTCTATTCGCGACCATGTTATCCTTAGTACATGCCTATATAAAATGAAGGGCCACTTTAAACAGGGAAATAATGTGATAAAAATAAATAGTCCATTGTTGATTTCTTTTCTTCTTTTTCTCTTACCAGTTCTAAGTCTTTCAGAAATACCTCCCTATCATTCAACTGAAAATGTTGGTCAAAATAAAAAAGAACGCATCGATTCGGTTGAAAAGTATCTTATCGATCTCTCTCAATCGCTTCGAGAAATGGATACAAAAATTGATGAGAACGCAAAAAAAGTGAAAGGACTTGAGGAGTCAGTTAAGGACACGCTTAAGGAGTTAAGAAGTCTTACTGATAAAAAGGAGCAAGCGAGTATTGACGATAAAAAGACTCTTGTCTCCAAAGAGGCAAGAGTTGATAAGAGTGAGATGGATAAAATCAGAGAAGATATTCTTTTTCTTAAAAATAAGGATATTGAAAAATTAAAAATCGACTTTGATGAGCTTCGTGAACTCGTCAAGCGACTTGAGCAAAAAGAGAGAGTTCGTTAATTCTGCTCTTTGGTTGACCAGTCAATATCATTGAGGGTTGAAAATTTAAAACCACGGGTTTGCAATTGGGGGATTAATTTCTCCAGCATCTCTGCTGATTGGGGACGTATATCGTGCATAAGGACAACCCCCCCTTTTTTCGTTTCAATTTCATTTATATACCCACTCATGCATTCATCAATAGTAAGAGCAATCGGTTTTTTTGACCAACAGGCCCAGTCGGCCGCTTGTAGGTATTGACCATCAACTAATTCAATCTCTCCTCCAATGTCCCAAAAAACAGGTCCAATATAGGCCCTTCCAATTTCAGTTTCATTGAGAAAGTGGGCATAGTCTTCTCCCCCCCAAGCGCCTTCTGGGGCCCTAAAATAGAAATGCTTATTGTTAACAGTGTAGGGACTGAGAACCTTGTGAGCGTTCATAATTTCAGCTTTCACTTTTCTTTCTTTAAAAAAGAACCCCACTTTATTGAGATTGATATGATTCATTGAATGATTTCCGAGAATATGACCTTCATTCATGATTCTGTTCATGAGGTCAGGATAGCGGGCGGCATTGGCACCAACGACAAAAAAAGTGGCCTTAAGATCATAGGTTTTTAAGATATCTAGAATTTTATCAGTGACACCAGGAGTAGGTCCATCATCGAAAGTAAGAATGACTTCATTTGTTCCTTGATGAATATTCACTAGGCTATAATCGGAGAAGTCTTTTTCAGTAATGTCTATGGCATAGGCTTGATTTGCAATAAGAATAAAAAGAATAGTTAATGATTTTAGCATGATAATCCCCGCTTATTAAAAGTAGGAATTTTTAGCATGAGTTTTTTAATGCGAAAAATGGAAGTTTAAAGTAGGTAAAAAGTACATACCTCGATTAGGCAGAGGCATGTACTTTTAATAAAAGGTTACTCGACGACAAAGCCGACAAACTCTGAAGCGTCGATTTCTGTTTCTTGAACCTTGATGAGCACGATATCTGATATTTTTGGGTCTATTTTATTTTTGACAATTATTTTTTTACAATCTGCCTTCATGAGTACGCCTTCAGGTAAAACAAGGCCTTGAAGATGATTGAGTGAGATTTTTGATCCTGCTCCAGTCAGCTCACCCATTTGTACCGACATTCCTTGACGAATAAGGACTTCTTGAGGAGTGAGCTCAAGGGATGCGGCCGATTGGATAAGCAAGGGTAATAGAAGCACGATTGAAACGATTCTTTTCATTGGAGAACTCCTGAAGATGATTCTTGATTAGTTGTAGGTCCTAAAATGTCGGAGAGGATAACGGCAAAGTAAGGAATATGTCCTTGGTAGCAACTATCGCTCATAATATCAAATATTTTTTTGACAGCATTTTTTTCTATATCTTTAATTTGTCTGATGCCTTCTTCTGTCATTGCTTCGGACAGAGAGTAGAAAAGGTTGAATCCTTTTTCAACATCGCGAGGTTTGTATTGATCAACTAAAGAATGGGTAAGGGTGTGGCCTAAAGCAAGATCAACGGTGAAATTTTTTTCTCTGGCGTGAAGCCTCTCTGGTTGATCTGTCTTGCTAATAATCCAATTGAGTTCAATGAGATCGTTAAGTTTTTCAAGGCCCACGAGACCAAAAATGTTTTTAATTTCAATCACGCTTGTGCCACAGATATTTGCAGCAAGTTTGTAGATTAGGTAAGTGGTTTTATCTTGAAAAAGAGAGTTTAAATCTTGATCCATTTTATGATCGGAAGATTTTTCATCAAAAATAAATTGATCAAATGAGCGATTGAGAAGATCACTGACAGGTCCGGATACTTTTTTTAGCAGACTTGATATTTTTTTCTCTTTGAGCAGGTAAGAAACGAGTGAGAGTACAGTGTGAGGAGCGAGCTCTTGGCGTTGTTCTTCTTGCATTAAACGCCTCAAGGTTGTTGCAGGTACACCTGATCGAGATGAGAGGGCATTGAGAGTTAGTCCTGGGTGCTTTTCAAGGTAGATATTAACCATCGATCTAAGTTGATTGTTGACATTGGTTTGTGAATTTTCATTTTGTGAAAGGTTCATCATATGTTTATTTTTTATCAGCTCGAAGGTGTTTACGAAATATAAAAGCAGTGAGTGAGAGAAAGAGTTAGTTTCGGCCTTCATAGAGTTCACCACTTGCGCGAAATTGGTGTCAAATGGATTCCTCGATAGCTATGCGAGGATCCAAGTTGACACCACTTTTGATTTTCTAACTTGTCTTTATCAATTCTATTGGCAAACCATAGTAGGGCGATTGTCTAAGCGGATCACACGACAGTTCCTTCTTTCTCCTCTTCGTGGGCCTTCGGTTGAAGGATTACGAACACATCTTGAAGTGAGCGCTCTAAGACGAATACCTCCTTTTAGGTCAGATGAATCCATTGTAATGGTTCCTTCTGCTAATGGGCCTTGGGAGTTCATTAAGATTTGAGTGCCTAGTTGATGTTGGAGGTGAAGGGCCACACGATCAGCATTAGGTCCATTCCCACATTCTGAATTAAGTGCAATGACTTTCGTTGTTTGAAGGAGAAAGTCTTCTTCTTGGTCTATCGAAGTATTGAGCCATTTTTTTTCTTGCAATAAAATATTTCGTTGTGTTCTTTCGGCCCCAAGACCATTGGCACTGATAAGGTAGCTCTTAAAACTTCCTGCAACTCCTTCGTTCAAAAAAGTGTGTCCTCGCATATCATAAGAAATTTCGAGGGAGTCAAGCTTTTGTCCTGGAGCTAATCTAATATCTAAAAAGAGATTGCAGTTTAAAAGTGATATATTGGTTGTTCCTCCCTTAGGATTTGGGGCCGTTGGAACATGTGATTCAAAACTTTGGAAGAGAAGGCTGGCAGAAGTAAGATCAGGCGAAGTAACAATTTGAGTAATGTCTGATGGACAACCCGTTCCTCCTACGCGGATATTTTGGAACTCAAATGAAGATGCCCTAGCATGAGATAACATAGAACTTATAAGGACTGAAGATAGAAAAAGGTATAATTGTTTTCTTGTTGTCATAATATTGATCCCCCTATTTAAGTATTATTAAAATAAGATCTTGGTTCTTACAATGGAGAAAAAGAAGAAGGATTACTTTGATCGCCAGGTGGCGAACATCTAAGCTTTAAAAAACCACATGGCGATCAAAGTAGGGTCTTTAATCTTTTGGCCATGTATTTTAAAAATAAATCGATTATAAAAAGATTAACGAAAGCAAATCGCTTTTAGAATTTTAATTTTGAGGGGGAACACATGAGAGACAATTTAAAAATGATAAAGACCGCTATCTTTACTCTAGGTCTTGTTAGTGGCGTACTTGTACAGGCCGCTGATAGTATCCAATTAGGAACACCGGCCTATGGAGGAAATGGTTGTCCGGCGGGAACGGCATCCGCGGTATTAAGTCCAGACGCTAAATCGTTATCACTTATTTTTGATCAATTTATCGTTGAGGCAGGTGGTGCAAATAGATCGCTTGAGAGAAAAACGTGTAACGTGGCCATTCCTGTACATATTCCACAAGGCTTCAGTGTGTCTGTTGTTGATGTGGATTACCGAGGTTATGTTTCACTTCCTGAACGGGCATCGGCCAGAATGACGGCCGAGTACTTTTTGGCCGGATCGGCCGGGCCAAGGTTTGATAAAATGTTTGTGGGAAGAACGGATACAGATTTTCAATTTTCTAATAAATTAGATATCAATGCTGTTGTATGGTCACCATGTGGGGCCGATACAATCTTAAGAGTTAATGCGGCCATGCTGGTGAGGACAAATCGTTTTAACGATCAAGCAACGGCGACGGTTGACTCGGCAGACTTTAAAACAGGTATTTTATACCAACTACAATGGAAGAGATGTTCGATGTAGCTTAGTTATTTGATGGATAATAAAAGGGCCTTCGTAAGAAGGCCCTTTTTATTTGTCAGAATCATGGCGTATAAATATAAATGACATCCATTAAATCTATTCGAGGCATCATCATTTTTTTTGTTGTCAGATGGAAAATCGCCTTCGGAATTTTTAATTCAAGTTGATAGATGGCACGCAATTTAGGGTGGAGGATTTTATCTTCTTCTAAAGTATGCGATATTCCCAAGATTCTCTCCAATCTTCCGATGAAAAGTAAGCAATGATCATTAAGATTTTGGGGAAGATGATCCTCCATTTTTTTAAAACTATGAAGGAGGTTCATTAAGACCTTTGGATGTGTTTCATATAAGTACTGTGCAATAAGAAAATAGAACTCGCCAACGCCTTTTTCGAGGTGCCCCTCTAAATGATCTATAGAAAATTGCAAATGGTGATAAATTTCTTGAGGATTAAAAAGGTCAAAGCCTTTTTGAGCACTCATGAGTGATTGCATTCCTCTATAATAGTCGGGCGAGGCGCCTTTTGTTTTTTTAGGAGGTTTTAACGCTTTTTGAGTGGGGTTGCTAAAGCACTGAGTAAGATGAATGAGATTGTCACGATAAATTTTGGGGGCCAGATCATCGACATAATAACACTGAGCTGAACTTGGATTCATCGTCATGACCTGTATACTGGATGGAGTAAGAGGGTCCATTTTATAGTGCTCGTAGTGACCGGGATGTTTGATTTTTTGATCGTAGGGAGTGGCCATCATTTTAATGAGTTCTAAATCACTTTGCTCTTTTTTTAGAAGGAAGTGGTGTATTTTTTTTGCTGCGACTTCCTCTCGCATTAGATTGTATTGGTGAAATCCTGTAGGTAAATAGAGCTCTTGATTGATCGTCTTATTCTCCAGGTGATTGCAAAAATAAAGAACTCCTTTATCTGGAATGGAGTACTCAGAAAGCGAGAGCTCCTTACCCATTAGGTCTGCCCCAAGAACATCTCCATTTTTAAAAGAGATATAAAGACACCATGTTGTTATGCTTTGATGAGTTTGGAGATACTCAATGACTGATTTTTTATCGCGAGCATTTTTGACGAGGTCGAAAATATATTCAAAGATGGACATGCCATCTTTGTTAAAGACATTTGTGAATTTCTGATGAAGAGCGAGCGTCATCCCATCCTCTGTCATTAAAGTGATTGAGGGATAGGGGATGCCTGTTGCTCCAAAACCTAAGGTTTTTGGCATACCCGAGAGATCATAGAGAATGGCACGCTCATGGACATCAAATGAGCCCTGCAGCGGAAAATCCAAAATACGGCCATGGACGACCTCTCCCAAATGATTTCTCATGAAAAAACTTGAACATCCTAAGTTTCCTCTAATGAGGCCGGGGGCCCATTTGCTAACACAGCTAACTAATTCTGGGACAAGCATAGTGTAGGCCGCTTCTTCGATGGGAATTTCAAGGCCTTCACTGTAGCTTTTGAGGTGACTGTAATAGTCAGAGTTTTTAAGTAAGGAGTTTTTAATAACGAGCTTGCTTGCTTCTTCAATGATCTTATTTAATGGTTTCCATGGGCCATTCAGCATTAATCTGACATCGCGATGGACTTCTTTTGCCGTTTGCCGATCCCTTAATCCTAATTGATAAAAATTTTCATCACTATCGCCGATGAGAGTAAAGAGTTCCATAGCACTTTGATTCCTTTGGGGTGAATTATGTATGATATTGTAAGCGCAAATAGTTTGATGGGCAATCAGTGGTTTAATATCACTCTGCTTTTAGTTGCAGTTTTGAGGGTTTATTTAGAGATCATCAAATTTGATTTTTTTGCTCTGCCGTTGACTAAAGGCATTTTTAAAACAAAAGAAGAAGCTCATAAATTTCACCGACATGGTCTCTATATGTCCTTAGGTTATATCATTTTATCTGCACCTTTTACGCTTTTTTCTTGAAGTCTTTTGAGTTGATCGTATTCGTCTTGGTACAAACCATCGTACATTTCAATTAAGTCTAGGAGTTTTTTTTGTTTCAAAAAAATGTCTGGGGGAGTGAGCTGGTCGGCCAAAAATCGTTTTCGTATGTAGATTTTGATATTAGGACGTTTGGTATTTTTGTCTTTTCTTTTTCGAGTGAGTAAATTATCAAGTTGGTAAATTTTGTTGAGGAATTGGGAATTTTGTTTTTTCTTCAGCTGGAAAATATCTTGTTTTTTTATATTGTTCCATATAACCCAGGGATCAATATCCTCTCTTAGGATTTTGGCCAAGGTGAGATAAATGGCCGGGTCAGATTCGAAATTATCGCCCATAAGCACGAGCTCATCAGGCACTCCTGTCATAAGTAAAATGTCGAGCAAATGATTAAGTTTATAGAGTCCTTGAGACTTTAAGTCTTTAGTCGTAAGTTCTCCTTCTAAGAAAGAAAAGAAATGGCGATAATCTTTAAGAAAAATACCAGCAGAAAAGATATTATTTTTATAAAGCCAATCTCTCATCGAATCTTCATAGAAATGGGGAGAGGCCGAAAGAATAAAGGGGTGATGGCCTTTATTGATATAGCGGTGGAGGAGATTCACACTGCTGGCAACTGTGGGATTGGCGTCAATGGGTCGAGTGAGGGAGCGGTAAAGCTCTTTAGTGGTTGAATACTTAGTGTCGACAAGTGTTTTATCAAAATCACAAATAATGAGTTTTTTAGGAGAGAAGATGCGCAGTGGAATATAGCTTCCTAAGTGCAATTCAAGTCCTGGGCGCTTTTTTACTTCAAAAAGTTGAAGTATTTCAATGTGACTTCTTTCTTCAGTCAGCGGAATTTTAAAATTAAAATTACCGAAGGAGTCCGATTCAAATGATTTTTTATAGATCTCTCTTTGGTCTTTGGCCATTCCGACTATTTTCATCGTGAATTGGTAGGCGTTTAAAAGTCGCAATGCCTGGATGGGGAATTTCGGTGTGGGAATATCCAAATCCAAATTTTGGGCCATCAAATTCTCTTTAAGTGTGATCGATGCCTTGATGTTGATTGATTCATCAGTGACTATGGCCAAAAAATGCACGAGATGTGGTCTTTTCATAATTAGGGATTTGGTCTTATAATAGATTATTAGCTTCTTTATGATTATAGCAAAAGGCAGGGCCTGATAAAAGCTAAAACAAAAATTAATCACCAGAATAAGGAATGAACACAAAATGATTATTTCAAACGAAACCGTTTTTATCGAACATTTAGGCCAAGTCGATACTTACCTTGGAATGGGGATAAAGATTGTGACTGGCTTAGTTCTAGGAAGTCTTGTCGGGTATGATCGCGAACAAAAAATGAAGAACGCGGGGATTAAGACGAATGTACTCATTTGTCTTGGGGCCACTTTATATACGGCCATCTCAATGCTTGGTCATAGTCAGGGGGGAGGTATTACTTATGATGCCGCAAGAATTCCGGCCCAAATTGTCTCAGGGATTGGCTTCTTGGGTGCTGGTGCAATCATGCAGGATAAGGGTAATATTATTGGCCTCACGACAGCAGCGACCATTTGGGTAGTGGCGGCCATAGGAATGACCGTAGGTTATGGTTTTCCTCTGATGGCCACTATTTTTACTTTAACTATCCTTTCAGTTCTTAGACTTTTAGGACCTATTTATCAAGGGTTTGAATCCACAAAAAATCACCGTTATTTTCATATAGAGATTCTCTCCAAAGGAGATATTAAAAATTTCGTAAAAGAAATTGTTTTTAATATAACTGATCGCATTGACGAGCTTCATGAAGAGATTCTTGATAAAGAAAAAAACCAACGTCATATTGATTTTTATGTTTTTTTACATCCTAAGAAGATGAGAATCATGGGGGACGAGCTTCGTGATATTGTTCAGGTCGAAAAAGTGCACTATCACCAGATTGAGAGCAAGTCGATTAAAAAGCAAATGGCAGACGACTAATCCTAGAGTTTTTGAATCTTATAAGTTAGAACACCGTCTTCATATTTCTGAGTCATTAACTTAGGGTTTAAGATATCTTTAGATGAGAACTCCTTGCTGTAGAGTTCATTTTTAGTGGATTTATTAATTGTGCCATCTTCCTCTTTCAAGCTTTCCGTGTATTTTCTTGTCATCGTCATTTTTACTTCTCGCCCATGGACGGAAAGGTGTACACTTTCTTTTTCGTGCTCGGGTACTTTTAATGATACGAAGTAGGCCTTGGCTGTTTCTTGGACAGTTGGATGGAGTGTCTCAATTCGATAGAACTTATCATCTTTTTTATTGGCAATCATTCTTTTTTGCGCAGATGTATCACTGATCATTTTCCTTATGTCATGTTCGAGGTGGGATTTAATTTCAGCTATCGTTGCATCGTGCTCTTTTACGATATTCTCGTAACGAACTTTAAAATCAGCATCTTTTTGGGAAATCATTTCTTTTTGATGGTTTTCTAGAAAAGTAAGCTCATCTTTTTGAACTTGAACTTTTTCTTGCTCTAGTCGTTTTCCTTGTTGCATCGTCTTGCTCATGGAGGTTTTTAACTCATCTCTTTGAAGCCTAACTTCTTCCTCATGGGCCTTGATGTTGGCCTCAACTTGAGCGCGAAAATTCTTTTCGTTATTAATTTCTTTATGATTGTACTCAGTTGAGAGAGCATTGAGTTCAAATTGAGCGTTTCGTTCAAGATGATTTTTTTCTGCACGAGATTTGTCTGCAATGAGTTTTACGGTATTATCAATTTGTGATTCTACTGCTTCTTGAGATTCTTTGGCATTTCTGAACTGGTCATGAATATTATTGATATTTTGAGAGCGAGCACTTCTCATTTTCTCTTCATGTTCATTTTTTAAAGCGAGTTCTTCCTGTGCTATGTTTTTTTGGGTTTGGGAGAGGTTTTCTTTGTAACTGTTAAGCTTTTCTTCATAGTCCTTGGTTGCACCAATAATGCGCTCTTCATTTCTCTTAAGAGCGCTGACATATTTTTCTTCACCAAGCTCGCTGGTTTCAGCTATTTTTTGATCATAGATCTGTTTTAATTTTTCAATTTCTGCTTCTTTGACACTGTTGTGATGTTTTCGTTTTTCATCAAGCTGATGAGAATAGTCAGCAGCTTGGGTTATAGATTCATTGACTCTCATTGTTTACCTTCAGATTCTTTGAGGGGGGATTGGGCCAGTTCGTTTCCATCGCTGATTGTGCAGACTGGGGATTTTGATGTATTTCCCATGCATTGCCAAGAACGTAGGAGATTGACCTCTACAGCATCCCTTCCTCCGTGATAAGCAATATAAGCGATAGGGTTGAGTGTTGAAGTGACGAGCTCTGATTGCAAGGGGGTAATATTTTGTATTTTAGATCTTATGTAATATTGATAGACTCGATATTCGGCGAAAATCGTGGGAGAGAAAATCATTGATAATAAAAGAATGAAGTTTATTTTCAATTAGTGGATCTCTGGTTTTTGATCGAGGATTTTCCCTTCGACCAATCTTAAAAATGCTTTCATGAAAAGTTTTCGGTCATCTTCTTTCATAGAAAGGAGAACAATCTTTTTGTGTTCCAATTGCCGATGGTTTGAGATGATTTGAAAAAGCTTCTTCGCTTTCGCTCGCTCAAGCCCTGTAATTTTAGAAAATTTCTTTTCTTTGATTTCCGGATCGGTTAGCCATGAGGCGTGAAAGAGAGGGAAATGACCTTGAGTCCCCAGTTGAATAAGGGCCTTCATTGATTCTTCAGGGCGATAGTGAATTTCCAAAAATTCCTCCACGTAATTTATCTGCTTCTTTAATACTAATGGAAGTTTTTCATGATTTAGGAGAGGGTAACTCTTTCCCAAAGGATATAAAAATATAAAAACAGGGACTTGCACAAAAAAAAGAATACCGGTCAAATTTGCTAGGGTTAAGTGGAGGATGCACTTTTTTTAATTTCAAGTTATCCTATTCAAGGGACGCAAGAGGTGTTCTTAAAAAATTGAAAAAATGATGTTAAAGGATTGGTACAAAATGAAAAACTTTTTCACCAGCGTATTTTCACTATCGCTTCTCATCGGTTCATCAAATGTTTGGGCCCTCGTTGATTATAGTGAGCCTAGCTCAAGCACAGGAGGGGCCAATAAAATTTCGACTAAGCCTACAGCTATTCCAGAGTCAAAGGGGCT
Organism: Bacteriovorax sp.; assembly: GCA_018060625.1. Lineage (GTDB taxonomy): Bacteria > Bdellovibrionota > Bacteriovoracia > Bacteriovoracales > Bacteriovoracaceae > Bacteriovorax. Next base: position 59,592 of record JAGOVS010000003.1, read on the forward strand.
TATTTGGAAATCAGATATCTCTTTGACGACTCACTATGAAGCTAGCGAATACCAATCAAAAAAAATGGGGATTCTCAATTTTAATACCCATCTTCAGACCCCTTTCAATATTTATCTTGATCTTACCTATTGGCAGGGCCAAGGTAAAACGGCTTCGGGGAGCGGAAATCCAAAAGTGATTTTAGGATTTAATTGGCTTAGATTTGGATCCCCTAGCGATGAAGCAAGATTTGATTTTTATGGGGGAGCAAGATTTTCAGGAAAAAGTGAGTTAGCAAGTTCACGGACAGATAAAATTTTTGGTGTCGAAACAACCAAGCGTTTTGGTACTTTTGGACTAGGGCTTGGCTATGATTTGACTTTAGTGGGTACTCCCTCCAGGGAGACTGATATGAGTATTGGAAATATTCATCGAATTTCAGTAAGTGGAGGCTGGATGGTTTCTAATGATATTCAGTTTGAATTAGAAATGGAGAGTTTTAAAGTTTCAGAATCAAGTCAAAGTAATGGGAATACCTTAAATAAAAGTCTTAGCTTTTCAACATTATCACCCAAGTTGAATTTGACCATTCTCCCTTCAGTTACTGTTGAATTAGGAGCACGTTTTAGAACGAATAAACCTAAAAGTGAGCAGGATCTTAGTGCTGCAAAGTTAATAGATTTACATGGGGCCTATTCCAATTCCTTGTTTGCGGGTGTAAGCTTCAACATCTAATGATGAAGTTTGGCCATCCCCTCTATTTTTGTACTGAATGCAAAAAAGTAGTCGAAAAAATCGACGAATTGCAATTCATCGAAGAGCAATCCTCAAAAGGATTTTGTTCAGAGCAATGCATAGAAGATTTTTATGCCCCTCTGATTCTTCATTTTGAGTCTCTTGAGATCAAACATAGGAAGCTCTTAGGCATCGAGCATGAGACCATTTTTCAACAAAAAGATGATAAAAGTTTAATTGAAGAAGCATTGAGTTTTCCTAGTGAAGTATGGCAATTGCAAAATGAATTGGGAGATTCATTCTATCATTACCTTCGTCACCATGAAGATTATAGTATTATTGTCATTTGCACACTTTATCATGGTCAAGCATCCTTTGTTTTTTTTAAAACGGTGACTCGGTCACGAGAATTTTTGGCCGAATTTCGGCCTATCAAAAATGAAAATGAATCGCTTGAAGAAAATCATCCATCCGAAGAGTTAGACGAAGGGATGAGTAGTGAGTTGGGTAAAGAAATGACTGAAGAGGATTTTCTTTTTATGCAGGAACTTGAAAATAAAAAATCCAAGCTCCTGGCCGATTTATTGGTAAAGCGTAAAGATGATGATATTTCTTTTGAAGCTTTTTCCGAGTATGAATATTGTTTCCAAGATTGTCTTGATTCTCCAGATGAAGTCTTTGAAAATAAGGACAATGAAGGAGATACCCTTTTTACTTATATCAAATCATTTATTAAAGACAGTCAAAATTACTTCTATATTATAACTTGTCTCAAGAAAAAATCACTTGAAGATGGCCTTGCGGTCAATGTCTTTCCGGTTTTGGCCTTTCCTACAAATGATATGGATCTCTATCTTGAGTTTAGGGCCGGCATTCGTATCTCTGGGCCTCTTAAAAATTAGAATTGCTTGTAGACGTACTGACCTAAACTTTTAAAATAGGCACAATCGACTGAATTGCCAATTTCACTGAGCATGCTCATGCATGTTTTATAGGCATCAAGAGTATTGATTCCAATATTATACATTGGTCTGTAGCTTCCATAGTTGTCTTTAAGATAGAAGACAGGATAGATCCAACTGAGATCTTTAAAAAAAATTACTCCATTGATGTTGGCATTTGAGTATTGGGCGTATTTTATGAACGTAATTTTTCGAAGTTCCTTGGAACTTTTAAAAAGACCACACATGGGGTTTCCGACATAAATAGATGTATTTCCTGTGCTGGTTGTAGGAATAAGACAAATGCTGACATCCCCACGACTATTTACAGGAGGAGTTTTTAGTTGAAAATAAAATGAATCTTTATCCGTTGAACTTTGACAGAGGGTATATTCACCTAGATGCGAGCTCGTTGATTCAAAATTACTCGTGCCATCGGTTGAAATTTTGCAATGACTTGTATCACTTGGTGTACTCGGAGTAGTTGAAGTGGTATTGCTTGTTCCAGTGGTATTGGTTGTTCCGTTAGATGAATTTGAAGAATTATCAAGATTGATTGGGTTACTGTTGGTATTATTTGTTAGGACTGATGAGGAAGACTGGCCTGTAAGCGCCCGCTGACTTCGAGGAGAATCACAAGAAGTGGCCAAAGACATAGCGAAGATAATGAGAGAGAGTGTCGTATTTGTTTTCATAAAGCGAATCACCTTTAATGAGTAAGTCATTTCATTAGTCATTGTACTTCTCGGACGCTTATATAAATAGTTGAGGCGAATATTTGCCTAGTTTGATGCAATTTAGACTCATCTTTTTAGGCCATTTTCCGAAAATAAGGGATATGTTAAAAAAAAGCCTATTCCTGACTGCATTGATTGGTTTATTTGTAGTGACGCTCTTTTTTGTCGCGATTGCCCCTTTTCATATTTATACTTTGACACTCACTGAAGGGGTTTCAACACGTTTTCTAACGATGAAGCCCAGCTCTTTGGCCCTCTATGATGGACATGATTTTCACTTGGCCAATATCACTCATGGAGGAGGGGACAATGCCCTCTATGCACCCATTCATTTTTCAAACTTTATTCTGCCTCTTCCCATAAATCATCCATCGTTTACTTTTATTCCTAATATTAAAATGGATGGGAGTGGTCCACGATTAGGGGCCAGTTTTCTTGACGGAAAAAGAAATGAACTTATCTCTTTTATGATAGAGAGAAACGTCAAATTAGAAACAACCCTAGGAGAGCAAAAGATTTTTCAATTACCTGTTTTTAAAAATTATATTTTGAGGAAAGGACATGAGGAGTTTTGGGGGGATTTATTTTCTAAGGGGCTTTCTCTTCCTGCAAGTGGCAAAGGGAATTTCTTTGAGTCTCTTCTGATTTTGCGCAAAGTAAGTTATAGTGATCTGGTTTATAATCTTTATGTTCTCTATAATCGAACTCATCTTTTACCGGCCGACACTATGAAAATCTCATTCGACAATGAGAGTAAACACGGACTTGTGGAGCTTGTTAGTCCAGATCCTCTATACCGACTTGAGAAACTTTATTTGATAGATCAAGGAATTATATATTCTCTTAAATTGAAGACTAAAATTGGCCATGAGGGGGCGGAGCATTTTCGAAATAAACTGCTTAAGGAGACGCGTTTTAAAAATAGTACAACCGATTCTGCTGTGGCCATCTATGCACAATATAAGAATATCTCCTACGAACAACGAGTTGATCAAATGGGAATGAGTTATTTGTTTGCCGCTTGGTCTCATGATCTTTTAAATAAAGAATTTGTCAGGGTGATTATTCTTTTTTTAGAAAGAGGAAAGTCTAATCTTATCTATCTTAAGCCTTTTTATGAATACGCCTATAAGCGGTTTGGGTCTAATCTTTCATCAGAGAATGAATATTTAATGGAGACTCCTGATCAGAAATTAAAGCGACAGATGCATGATGAGTTAGAAGGAGAGGTAAAAAAAGAAGAACTTTCTAACACTCCTAAGTTTGAAGGAAGTGTTAATGATCCAAATGAAAAAATTAAGCTCAATTTGCAAAAGGCCCGTGAGAACAAGAATAACTCAGATGATTCTGAGAAAATGCTCCTGCAAGAATAAAAAATTAAATCTCGAATGAAAATCCTAAAGAAATATCCACTGCATTGATGCGTTTAATTCCGTTGATGGCAGCATCATTTGAATCATAAAGAGTTTCAATTCCAATCACTCTGTAGCCTCGATAAGCAACTCCGCCATGGACGTGGTATTTGAGGTCTGGAAAAAAGACTATGCGTGCACCAATATGGGGGCCCCATACAAAGGCCGATGGCTCTTTCATGGTGTTATTGCTTATCTTGAGTTGCCCATTAAGTGAAAGATCGAGGGCAAAATGTAAATCAACGAGAAAGAGCGAAGTCCTAAGAGGGGTGAAACCCATGAGCGGTCTTACTAGAAACATCCCAAAATTAATATTGCTGCTTGAGATGACATTGTATTCAAATCCGGCCCCCCAAAAGAGTCTCCCGGGAATTTGGCGATGAATTAAATCGACGCCATAGCCTAAATAATTTTCTTTATCACTTCCATCCACGGTAGCAAAAAGATTTCGGGTTTCTTCACCACCAGAAAATTGTTGTAAGTTGAAGAATACTGAATTATTTTCGGAAAGTTTTTCTTCTGGTTTATCCAAAATAATATCAATATTGTGCTCTCTGGGTGCACCTCTTTTACTATTTTGGGATTCAGTGCCTTTTTCTTCGAAATGCACATTTTTGGCCTCTATAAAGGCAATTCTCCCATAGATGATAATGGGAAGTAGGTCGGGATTACTTTTTCTGGGATTTCCAACATGAATAAATTTGTCATTGGCAATATAGCCTATTGGGGCATTCATCAATTCATCAGAGTAGACAACGGCCTTAGGGGCAATGACTCGGGCCGTGTGTATCCTTGCTTCTGGATCGCCATTACTTTGGGCACTCGCCATTATGGGAGTGACGAATAAAAAAATACATTCTAAAATGAGGATATTCATTATTTTAAGCATTAAATCAATTATAAGGGGCATTCTTTGAAATTTCCAGGCAAAAGAAAAACGAAGCATTACTTCCCCGTAAGTGAATCTGGAAGAATTCCTTTTGACTTAGATTTCTCAGATCGAGGGAATCTCTATTTAGTAGGGATTGATCAATTAATTGTTGATATAGAGGCCAATGTTGATTTTTCTTTTCTTGAAAGATTTGGCATTAAAAAAGGAGAATCGGCCGTATTGATAGACGAAGTAGTTGAAGAAATCTATCGAGAATTAAAAAGCTTGAATGCGATCATTGGCGAGTACGCAGGCGGGGCGATTGGTAATACACTTCATAACTATAGCGTTCTTTCTGATTCTCGCTCAGTTGCTTTGGGTGCCATTTCCAAAAACATCTCAGTCGGTGATTATGCATTTAAATATATTTGTACCACAAATTCTTTCGTGGATTTTTCTTATTTAAGACCAGTTGAAGGCCCTATGGGAAGAGCTCTGTGTTTGCTCACTCCAGATAGAGAGCGCTCGTTTGCCATTGGAAAGGGCATCATGAATGAGCTCACGCCTGATTTTATTCCAGAGGATCTTATTAAAGGAGCGGTTGTACTTTTGCTGTCGGCCTACTCACTTAGGGATGAGTCTTCGTCTATGTATCACTCCAATCTTGCCGCTTGCGAATACGCTAAAAGACACCACATCCCAGTGGTTCTCTCACTGGGGACCAGTGGCTTAATTCAAGCAAAAAAGGATTTTTTTAAAAAATTTATTTCTGACTATGTCTCCATTTGTGCCATGAATGAAGATGAGGCCCAATCACTTGTTGACGAAAAAGATCCGTTACTTGCCTGTGAAAAAGTTCTTGATCTCTGTGATATGGTTTTACTCACAGTGGGTTCTCGTGGTCTTTATATTGCGGCCCATGTTGATGAGGAGAAAAAACGTGAAACAAAGGATATGATTCATTCTAAATCCATCGGAGAGTACAACAAATTTGAATACTCTCGGGCCATGTTAAAAAAAGACTGTCAGCAACCAATCAAGATCTATACTCATATCAATCCCTATATGGGGGGGCCCGAGGCCATTAGGAATACGAATGGAGCAGGAGACGCCGCTCTTTCAGCAGTTCTTCATGATATTGCCTCCAATGCTTATCATCGTCAGGTGACACCCAATTCCCCAAAACATGCTGCCAAGTTTTTAACCTATTCATCCATTCATCAAGTAAGCAAGTATTGTAATCGCGCTAGCTTTGAAGTACTTAAGCAAAATTCTCCACGACTTATTAAAGGACTTCCTGCGAGGGAGGAGAGTTTGGAAGAGGCGTACTGGGATAAGTAAGGTCTCGTCAATTGAGCTGAATGCTTCTTTTTGCCTCATTTTATAATTATAAAAACCATTGTTATAATTGGGACACCAGGGAGAGTCTCATGATGAAGGTCTTTAGTGTTTTTCTTTTATTTTCTTTTGCCAGTATTTCGAAGGCCTTCGATATCATTCCCTATGATAAAAAAGATTGGACAAAATTTGAAAAAATTCAAAGCATGGGGCTAAATGTTCCGGTCCTGGTAAATAAAAAGAGTGATGGGATAGGGATTATTAAAGAAGAGATTTTGCCTCTTACAGCTGAAGGTGATCCCGTAAAACGTTGCAAACAATTGCATGGAGTGGAAGAGAGTCGCTTCTGTCGTTTAGAAAATAAGCAAACAATGACTTATCTGTTTCATAAAAAATATAAAAAAGGCATTTTTTATCAAAGTGTTTCATTAGAAAAAAAATTCACTAAGGCGATTAAGAATTTTGAAGCAGGGATGTTGAAATGAAAAAAGGATTTTTTTGTTGGATGCTCTTGAGTCAATTTAGCTCTGCTTTGTATGCGATAGATAAAGTTGAAGTAGCTGATAAAGGACAAATGGTATATGGTTATGCTCCAGAGGCACAGCCCCAAGCTCCGCAACCAAAACCACCTAGTTTTTACAATAGACAATGTCCCTTTTACAATTCCGCTGATGAGCGATTTTCAGCTCAAATTGCAGGTCTTAAGGATTACGCATCAAGGGAAGACGAGAAAGATAAAAATTGCAGAGCTTCATTTAATATAGGGCAATTAAATGAACTACAATCAGCTATTGGGCGATATAATCAGCTGATGGGTCTAGCTTCTCGACGAGGAGGACAAGGTGGATTATATAGAGGTGATGACGGGGGAGGTTTAGGAGGAGGCAGAAGCTCTTGGAGCTTGACGTGTTTTAATATTGACCAATATTACAAAGAAGAAGCTTCCCGTTTTGTCGAATTAACCAAAAGGTCAAATAAAGCTTTGATGACAAATCCCGTGTCAGATAAATCGAGTGTAGATTTTGGATTTGAAGAGAGTAGCGGATTTGATATGGGCGGAGTATTTCCTTCTCCATCGCAGGCCTCGCCCTTTGATTCATGCCAAATAAAAAGTGGAGAAGAGCTCGAAACTTGTGTGGCCGAAAAACGAGTTGAAGTTGTAGCGGATGAAAAACATAAATGTGATCGTGATGA